>DOTA01000399.1 GCA_003513015.1 Chloroflexota bacterium | reverse complement strand
TTGTCAACGTGAAGGTCGTGCCCTCGCCTACTTCCCAGGTGGTGGTGATGCGGCCATGCAGACCTTCGATATTCCGCCGCACAATATCTAAGCCCATGCCGCGCCCCGAAATATCGGTGATGATCGGGCTGGTAGAAATCCCCGGGTTGTAGATCGCCTCTACTAAATCGGTATCACTCAAAGTTTCCGTAGGGGCGTGTCCCTGCTGCTGCACAGAATGCCGGATGGCCTTCATATCCANNTCCAACTCGGTTTCTAGGCCGAGAATTTGCAGTGAAACCTGTTTTTGGGCTTCCTGGGCCAAATCGCGCACCATACGCCGGAAGGGCCCGGTGATGGTGCTGAGCGGTAACATACGCACGCGCTTGATCTCTTGCTCGAGCTTGTCGATGGCCAGTTCCATTTGCATGGTGTCGTTGGCGTACTCGCGCACCAGGGTATTTACCAGCATGTTCATGGCGTGCAGGTGTTCCTGGTTCAAAGTAGCGAAGTTGAGCAGCTTGCGGGTATCTTTCTCCGTAAAAACCTGGGAGCGGCCGTTTTTAACGCCGCCATTATTACGCTTCGCCAGCGAGACCCCTGCATAAAATGCATCGGTGGGTGATAAATAAGCGCCCATATCCTGGCGGATCAGGCGGTTGTAGGCGTTGCGGGTCGCAAACCACTCCTTTTGCCAGCTTGCCAGCTTATCTTGAATGTCTTTGATCTGCCCCAGGCGTTGTTCGGCATGCAATTTGAGCACCAATAGTTCACTCAACTGTGCCATCAAACCATCCAGCTTATCGACACTCACCCGGATGGTTTCATCGGTGCTGCGAAACCTCTCCGCAGCGACGCGCGCCGGGCCAGGTTCCGCGCGCTCTTCGGCCTGCATTGCTGCCGGAAGCGGGATCGGCCCGGCCGATACCGGAACTGACGGTTGGCTGGGATTGACATCAGGTTCGGGGGATGGCAGCGTTTGGGAGAAAAGCTGATCCAGATTGTCATCAAAGCTGGCCTTGCCGGGTACCCCAACCGGCTTCGCGGTTGCTTCCGTTATTTCAGAGATTGTTTGTGGCTTTGAAGGGCTTACCGGCCCCGCGGGAACCGCTTGCGGCTGATTTTTCGCAGCCCGAAAAGCATCCAACTGCGCCAAAGTGATCAAAGCCTGCGCTGGCGGTGTGGAATCTCCGACTTCATAGGAACCTTGTACCATCTGAATGGTATCGAGCGCCTGATAACACATCGTAAAAAGTTCTGCGGTGGGCGCAATTTGTTCTTTGCGGATTGCATCCAAAATACTTTCGAGAGCGTGCGCCAATTGTTCGATCATCACCGCACCCACGGCGCGTGCCGCGCCTTTCAGGCTGTGGGCAGCCCGAAAAACATCATCCATGGTGGCTTTGCAAGATTCACTGGCAACATTGCCTTGTTCGATGGAGAGCAACCCGTCGGTGATCGTGTGAATGTGGTCGGCCAGTTCGGCTCTGAAACTCTCTAATAATTTCTTTCGGATGTCAGTGCTGAGGGACATGCGTCCTCCTCGACAAAAGTTTTGTTTTGGGCGTGCTAATCCTGCCGGGATTGGCACGCCCGCAATCTTTTAGGGATAAAAATACTTCAATCAGATTAAACTTTATACTGTTCGACCATTTCTCTTAATTTGCCAGCCAAATCGTTGAGGTCTTGTGCGGCTTTTTCGGCCTGGCGGGTGCTGGCTAACCCTTGCTGGGTGGCCTGGCTGATGTTGTTCATCGCCAGGGCAATCTGCTCCACGCCCGAGGCTTGCTGCCGCCCGCCCGCCATCACCTGCATAGAAGTTTGGGAAGCTTGGCTGATAGCCGAGGTCAACTGCACAATCACCTCGCCCGTGCGGCTGGCTAAGCGCACGCCGGTATCAACCACTTTGGTGCCTTCTTCGGTTGCCATCACTGCGGCATTGATAGCATCTTGAATGTCTTGCAAGATGGTGCGCACCTGCGAAGTCGCCTGCTTGGATTGCTCGGCCAAATTACGCACTTCCAACGCCACGGCGGCAAAGCCTTTGCCGTGCTCGCCAGCCCGAGCGGCTTCAACCGAAGCATTCAGGGCTAGCATATTGGATTGCGCCGCAATATCATTAACGGTGGCAATGATCTCGCCAATCTGTTGGGTCTGTTCGGAGAGAGCCACGATATTCTCAGCAATCCCTTCCACGCGTTCTTTGATCTGCGCCATGCTGTCGATGGTTTCATCAACTGCGGATTGCCCCGACGAAGAGATTTCTACCGTGCGTTGAGAAGCGCCCACCACTTCTTGGGCACGCTCAATGGCTTGCTCGGAGAGGGTTTTCACTTCATCAACCGTGGTGGTGGTCTGGCTGATGGCCGCCGATTGCTCAGTAGAACCGGATACCTGTTGGGTGGTGGCCGCCAAAATCTCGGAGGCCGCCGCGCTCAGGTTACTGGCTGCGTCGCGGATGTTCGTGATCATGCTCTGAATAGCAGCGGTGGTATCGTTGAGTTGGTTGCCCAACATCATCAGGGGATCATCACTCGCACCATGGCCGTTGCCGTTGATGGCCAGGCGAGTTTTCAAATCGCCCCGGCTGACCTGCGCCATGTAGGTCACATAATCTTTGACAGTAGCCTCCAAATACTCGCGTTGCTTTTGTTCTGTGTTCAACATTTCACGCAAACGTGTCACCATCAGGTTAATGGTGTTGGCCAGCAAGCGGGTTTCATCTTTGTTGCTGACGGTTGCTTCTACCTCGAGATCGCCCGTTGCCACGGCCTGTGAGACCTGGGTGAGATGGCGAATGGGGTTGGTGATGTTGCGCGACATCAGAATGCTGACGGTTACGCCCACAATAATGGCAATCACCAAACCGGCAATCACGCTGGTAGTAACCACATTTGAGATGCGGTCAATGTTGTCAGATTGTGTTTGAAGGTGTTCTTCGGCATCCACCGCGATTTGTTCGGCCAACGGTGATATGTCGTGGGCATGGGTGCGGAACTCTTCGGTGTTGACCGCAATTTCATCGTTGGCGGCTACCAGTCCGTCAAAAGCGGTTAAATAGGCGTCGATCAGGGTAGTATGCGAGTTTGTTTCGGTAGCATCCTCCCCCAACGCCTGAATCTGCTGTTTGAGGTTGTTGGCCGTGTTGTGCACCCCGGTTACGTATTGTTCTTCGCCGCGCAGCAAATAGTCTTTTTCGTCCCGACGCAGCGTCAGGTAGGTGACCATCAAGGCTGCATCATGGCCCTCAAGTTCAGCTTCCAATTCATGGGCCGCGTCGCGGAACTCGCCTTCCAACCCGGTATCGACAAAACCCTTTTCTTCAATCAAATCGACCACGGCCAAAAATTCAGTTTCATACTGCATAATGGCCTGAGAGATTTGATCGAGATTGTTAATCTCTTCATCCGTGGTTAAGATATTGCGCAGGTCATTTACATCCTTCTGGACACTGCTGACATACGATTGCACCGCGGTAACGTATTGTTGCCTGGCTTCCTCCAGCCCCAAATCTTTATAACGCAGCAAGAAATCTTTCTCGTTGCGGCGGGCTTCCAACAAATTAACTTGAATATCGTGCGCTGCTGCCAATTGTGCTTGAGCGACATTAATCAGTTGGGTCACGGATGAATCNNAGCGAAATAAAGGAAACACCCAATTTCCGGCCGATTCCCCAACGTATTTTTTCTAAAATTTCATTACTATTTTGCGGCATGATCTTCTAACTCCTTTCAGTTGCTAAACAATTTCTTCGTGGATGGTGAGATGTTCTGTATTGATAATGGCTAACAGATCTAAGACAATCACTAACATCGGCTTATGGCTGCCATTGGTTTTGTTGGTTTGCTTGAGTACTCCGGCAATATATTCCGGGGGGATGCCTTGCACAGAATCGTGGTTTGTTTGCAACTGGTTGGCTGAGATCGATTCGACCCCTAAAATTTCATCTACCAACAGGGCTAGTTCCATTTGGGGGGTATCAACCACCACCAAATAGGCCTGGGCCTGCTCCGCTTCGGCTGCTCGCAAACCAAAAAAGCGGTGCAAATCCACCACTGAGAGAATTTCCCCGCGGATGTTGACCACCCCCACCACCCAATCTGGCACGCGCGGCACAAAAGTGATCCACTGGGCGGGACGAATTGTGAGCACTTGCTTCACATCCAGG
>DOTA01000371.1 GCA_003513015.1 Chloroflexota bacterium | reverse complement strand
CACGACCTCGATGATATGGATGCCGCCATGGCCTGGCTCGAAAGCCTGATTGCCGAACAAGGCGTTTCAGAAGATGAACTACTCAGTAGCCCGGAGGAGAGGCGGGACACACCGCCATCTTGGGTGCAAGATATCCAGGACGAGGAAACCTTCGGGATTCAAGAATCATTCACGCCTGGAGTTGATTCCGTTGAGATAGCGGAAATCGAGGAGTGGATTTCAGAGGTTCCCGTACCCTCAGAGATTAGCGCCCCCACAGAAGATATTGCCAAGGCCTCTCAAGTTACGGCAACCCCTGCGGCCCCGAAACCCGCACAAGAATTTGATATTTCCGATGCAGATGCCGCCATGGCCTGGCTTGATAACCTGGCAAGCCTTGATGGTATCTCCGAAGATGAACTACTTACCAGATCGGATGAACTCACGGAAGCCCCCCTTACACAAGCGGCCCCAGCCAAAGTTGAGGAGGCTGCCAGCGAAGATCTGCGAGAATGGATCGCAAAAGTCCCGGATGTTGATGAACCTGAAACAATTTCAACGCCCGCGGTAGAGGCCCACTCACCCGCGACAACAGAACCCGGGGCAGAGGCTGATTTCAACGATGTGGATGCCGCTTTAGCCTGGCTTGAGAGTCTGGCCGCAAAACAAGGAGTTTCAGAAGAGGAGTTGCTCACCCGTCCATCTGATCGGCGCGATACACCCCCACGCTGGGTACATGAAGCCACCGATGCAAAACCTGTGCCTTCCAGCCCGGAATCCAAAGCTGTTGCTGCACCCAAAATAACGGAAACACCCCAAATTTCAGCGCCGCCATCCCCTAAAAAGGAGGTGACTACCCCTGAGAGTGAAAGCCCCTTACCGGCCCCTCCTTCCTGGATTTCCGATGGTCATATCCCTGAAGATGATTTTTCAATGCTACCCACCGATGTTAGCGAGGTGATCAGCGCGGAAGCCGAAGAGTTGATCGATCTTAATGCCGCCTCGCTGATTCAGTTGGAACGCTTGTCAGGTGTTGGTTTCCGGCGAGCGCAAGCCATCACGGCTTACCGCGATGAACATGGCAACTTCAGCAATATGGATGAGTTATACAACGTGCCTGGTCTGGATGAAGATACGATTGCATTTCTTAAAACCCGGGTTGCGGTGATTGCGCCAGAAAAGCCATCGAAACCCGAGCCCTTGCCTGAAGTGAGTATTTTTGCTCCGCTCGAAGGCAAGCCGGGTGGTGAGTGGCATCAGCAACAATTAGGCGCTCGCGAAAAGTTAATGGTAGGCAATTTTGATGGCGCCATCGAAGATTATGATGCGCTCATAAAAAATGGTCAGCACCTCGATTATGTGATCGAGGATCTGAACAAAGCCTCGGAACAATTCTCATCCGAGGTTAGTTTGTTGCGGGTGCTGGGAGACGCCTACATGCAAGCTGACAGGCTGCAAGAAGCCTTGGACGCTTACACCAGAGCGGAGGAATTACTCCAATAACTAAATATCTTCGGTAATATTTCTACGTGGTGTGCATTATATTTGGCGATGCGCACCACGTTGTATGAATCTGGCTTATCGTATGCCCCCAGTTATAATTTTAGTGGATCACGATCTTTCTAAAGCTCGCACACTGAACTTGTTGAAGTGTGCCCCAACCACATCCTTCAATGCGGTTTAGGATGCTGGTTCCCCTGAATCTGTGATCCATTGAAATTTGGTAATCTGCGTAATTGACAACCGAAAAGAGTATAATTGCGCCTTTGAAATTGTTTCGGGAATAAAGATAGGTTTTAGCAAAGAAATCTCACTTTTTGGAGGTAAATATGGAAAAAACTTTTGTGATCGTTAAACCGGATGGCGTTCAGCGCGGCTTGATCGGGGAAGTGATTGCCCGTCTGGAGCGTCGCGGCCTGCGCTTGATTGGCGCAAAATTCATGCAGGTCAGCCTGGAATTGGCTGAAACGCACTATGGCATCCACAAAGGGAAACCCTTTTATGCCGGTTTGATTCAGTACATCACATCGGCACCGGTAATGGCTATGGTTTGGGAAGGCCCCAACGCGGTGGCCGCGGTGCGCCAAACGATGGGTGCCACCCGCCCCACGGAGGCCGCTCCTGGCTCGATTCGCCACGATTTCGGCCTTGAAGTGGGTCGGAACATCACCCATGCTTCTGACAGCCCTGAAAACGGCGAGGCGGAAACCGCTCTCTGGTTCAAACCGGAAGAGTTGGTTTCCTGGGAGCGCGCTGTCGACACCTGGATTTTCGAATAAATTCAGCAGCAAACAAAAAACCGGGTTTCTGAGCGAAGCCCGGTTTTTCTTTTTGGTTGGGTATGATTTTAGTTTTGCTGTCCCTGGATTTTTGCCCAGGAATCACGCAAAGGTACAGTGCGATTAAATACCAGATGATCGACACTTGATTCTGTATCTACACAGAAATAGCCCAGGCGCTCAAATTGGTAGCGATCACCTGCTTTGGCAGTTGCCAAGCTGGGTTCCAATTTACAATTTGTCAAAACACTAAGCGATTCGGGATTAATAAAATCTGTAAAATCTTCGCCTTCGGCAAAGTCAAGTGGATTTTCTTTGGTGAAGAGCCGATCATACAAGCGTACCTCCGCATCGAGCGCCTTTTCGGCAGAAACCCAATGCAGCGTGCCTTTGACTTTGCGCCCATCGGGGGCGTAGCCACCCCTGGTTTCGGGATCGTAAGTACAGTTTAATTCAACAATTTCGCCCGCGGCATCTTTGATAACCTGCTCGCACTTGATGAAGTAACCATAGCGCAGCCGAACTTCATTCCCAGGGGAGAGGCGGAAGAATTTTTTCGGGGGATTTTCCATAAAATCTTCGCGCTCGATATAGATTTCGCGCGAGAATGGCACCAAACGGGTGCCTGCTTCCGGATCCTCTGGGTTGTTGACCGCTTCCAATTCTTCGATTTGATCCTCAGGGTAATTCGTAATCACAACTTTTAGCGGATCCAAAACCCCCATAACGCGCGAGGCGTGCAGATTCAAATCCTGTCGGATGTGGTATTCAAGCAGGGCAATATCAGCAATGCTCTCGTTTTTGGCAACGCCCACCGCATCAATGAAGGTGCGGATTGCGGCGGTAGTATAACCGCGCCGCCGCAGACCAGAAAGGGTGGGCATCCGTGGATCGTTCCAGCCCTTAACATAGCCCTCGTTAAC
>DOTA01000346.1 GCA_003513015.1 Chloroflexota bacterium | reverse complement strand
CCCGCCGCAGATCAAGGTGACGGTGGATGAGAACACCAAGATCACCGTGGAAGGTCCGGACAAACAGGTGGTGGGAGAAGTGCCTGCCGAGCTGCGCAGTTTCTACCCGCCCGAACCTTACAAAGGCAAGGGTGTTAAATATCTTGATGAACGTATCCGCCGCAAGGCAGGTAAAGCTGGTAAGGTGTAGTCTATGGCTAAGAATAAATCTCGTTCTAGTGCACGCGTTCGGCGTCATCTCCGAGTTCGCAAGCATGTTTCGGGAACTCCAGAGCGGCCTCGCTTGAATGTTTTCCGAAGCTTAAATGAAGTGTACGCCCAGGTTATTGATGATATAGCCGGACATACTTTGGTTTCTGCTTCTAGCGTTGATGGTGAACTTCGCTCCGCGATGAATGGCTTGACCAAAACCGAACAAGCTAAATTGGTAGGTCTTAAGGTTGCAGAACGCGCCAAAGAAAAAGGCATCGAGGCGGTCGTCTTTGATCGCGGCGGCTATCGTTACATTGGGCGGGTTAAAGCCCTGGCTGACGGTGCCCGCGAAGGTGGCTTGCAGTTCTAGCACTGCACAGGAGAAAAATATGTCGAACTATCAAGCATCTTCGGAATTTGAAAGAGAATTAGATGAGCGCGTGATTGAAATCAATCGCGTTGCCAAAGTTGTCAAAGGTGGTCGTCGTTTTGCTTTCCGCGTGACCGTGGTGGTTGGCGATAACAGCGGGAGCGTTGGCATGGGTGTTGGCAAGGCCAATGCTGTGCCTGATGCCATGCGTAAAGCCAGCGAAAAAGCCCGCAAGAATATGCATCGGGTTTCCACCTTCGGCTCAACCATCCCCCATGAAGTTTTGGGAGATGTCAGCGGTGCCAAAGTTTTGCTGAAACCGGCTTCCCCCGGTACTGGTGTGATCGCTGCTGGTGGTGTGCGTGCTGTCTGTGAAGCGGCTGGCATCCACGATATTTTGACCAAATCACTGGGAAGCGCCAATATGCTCAACGTGGTTTCTGCGACAATGGCTGCGCTGGATCAACTCAAGTCGCCAAAGCAGATTGCCTCGGAACGCGGCATTCCCGTAGAAAGCGTACTGCCGTTTTGGGAGCGAAGGAAGAATCATGGCTAAAAAATCTACCCCTAAAGTACTTCGCATTACCCTGGTAAAAAGCCCCATCGGCTATACCAAGCGCCAAAAAGATACCGTTCGCGCCTTAGGCTTGCACCGCATAAATCACACTGTCGAGCATGAAGATACACCCGCAGTTCGTGGTATGGTGGATAAAGTAAGCCATTTGTTGCGGATTGAAGAGTAGGAATAATCATGAAACTGCACGAATTACAGCCAAACGAAGGCAAGACAAAGAATCGTAAACGCGTTGGGCGTGGTATTTCTGCGGGGCAGGGAAAAACCGCGGGCCGTGGCACCAAAGGCCAAGGCGCACGCGCTGGAGGCGCTACTCGTCTCTATCATCAAGGTGGTAACCTGCCTTTTTATCGCCGTCTGCCCTTCAAGCGTGGTTTTACCCCCATCGATCGGGTTGAATACAACGAAGTAAACCTCGATCAGTTGGTGGCTTTTGGTACCAACCAAGAAGTCAACCCTGAAACGCTGTCAGCCGCGCGTCTCTTACGCGATAACGAAAAACCAGTGGTGATTTTAGGCCGCGGTAACTTGGGAATCGCTCTGAAAGTGCGTGTCCATCGTGTTACTAAAGGCGCTCAATCCAAAATTGAGGCTGCTGGCGGTAGTGTTGAGATCATTGAATAAGGAGCAACTATGAAGCGGTCTGCCTGGCGTTATCTATGGACAGCACGTGATATCCGCCGCAAACTCCTGATCACCCTGGGAATCTTGGTGATTTACCGCTTGGCTGCGCATGTTCCTGTGCCAGGAGCCAATCGAGCCGCCATTGCTGCCCTGATGGGTGGTGGTAGCGCGCAATCGACTCTGTTGAGCATTATGGATATGCTCTCGGGTGGTACGGTTTCCAACTTCTCTGTTTTGGCGATGGGTGTTTACCCCTATATTACCGCTCAGATTATCCTTCAATTGCTGGTTCCGGTAGTTCCTCAACTACAGGCCCGCATGGAGGAAGATCCACGCGAAGGCCAAAAATGGATGGAAAAATGGACCTATATCCTGGCTGTTCCGATGGCTGCATTACAAGCGATCGGCCAAATCCGGATATTTGGTTCTTTTGCAGGTCAGCCAATTATCGATAACTTCGGTTTTGGTTCTCTTTCGATGGCACTCTCATCGTTCGCAATCGTTGCGAGTATGACCGCCGGTACCATGTTCGCCATCTGGCTGGGAGAGTTGATCTCTGAATTCGGTATCCGTAACCAGGGTCTTTCATTACTAATCTTTGCGGGCATTGTTTCAAATATCCCGCGAAACTTCGCTCAGATGTTGAACCCACAAGCCTTCCCCGATAATCCTGCCAAACGTTGGTGGGTGTTGGTTGCACTGATAGTGATCACGATTTTGATCATCTTCGCGATTGTTTATGTGCAACAAGGGCAGCGCAATGTGCCGGTTATGTACCCCGGACGCCGCGTGGGAAACCGTATGTCGATGCCGGTGAAGGGTACCTTACCTCTGCGTGTCAACATGGCGGGCATGATCCCGATCATCTTTGCTCAATCGCTGCTGACTTTTCCGGCAATCATCGCGGGCTTCTTTGTGAGTTCGCAAATAGCCTGGGTTGCCAATTTGGCCACTGGATTCACCAGTGTCTTCGGTGGTGGCAGCAATTGGTATTGGATTATGTACTTCCTGATGGTGGTTGGTTTTACCTTCTTCTATACGGATGTTTTGTTTGCACAACAAAACTATGGTGAGAACCTGAAACGCTCCGGTGCTCGTATCCCTGGCGTAACCCCAGGTCCACCCACGCAACGTTACCTGACGAAGGTCTTACGTCGCATAACCCTGCCGGGCGCTGTTTTCTTGGGTTTCGTAGCCATTACGCCCTTCATTATCGGGTTAGCCTTGGGTCTTGGTTCCAACACCAATGTGTTGTTGGTTTCATCTTCCGGTCTGTTGATTGTTGTCGGTGTTGTTCGTGATGTCTTTTACAACATCAACGCCGAACTCAAGCTGCATGGCTACGACGACTCACTGCTGGTGCGCTAAGGTCGAAAAGAATGTCTCGCTTTATCGTATTACTCGGCCCGCCTGGAGCTGGTAAGGGTACCCAGGCCAAATTAGTCTCCGGAAAATTGAATATGCCCCACATTTCGTCGGGTGATATTTTCCGAGAGAACCAGAAAAATAAAACCGAGTTGGGTAATTTGGCCGAAGGCTATATCTCACGCGGCGAATTGGTACCGGATGACGTTACGATTGCCATGATCAAAGAGCGCCTTTCCCGCCCCGATTGCGTGCAAGGTGCATTACTGGATGGCTTTCCGCGCACTGATGCTCAAGCTGAAGCCCTGGATGAGATGCTGAACGATCTGGATGGGCAAGTGATTGCTGTACCATATATCAAGGTCGCCGAAGAAATTCTCATCGAGCGTCTGACCGGTCGTTGGACATGCCCCACTTGTAGCCGGGTATACCACGAGAAGTTTAATCCACCCCAAAACGCAGGTATCTGTGATTACGATACCACTGAACTTTACCAACGTAACGATGATAAAGCCGAAACCGTTACCCGGCGCATCCGCGTATATCTCGAGCAAACCCAACCTTTAATTGATTACTATCAAAACAAAGGCATCTTACTGGAAATTGACGGCGCTCAGGGTATTGATATGGTCTCCGCTGATTTAATGTCTGCCCTACCCCAGGAGTAACGAATGGTTTGGGAACGCGGCGTTGTTATCAAAACAACCGAAGAAGTTGAGATCATGCGACAAGCTGGGCGTATCAATGCCCTGGCTTTAGATACCGTCCGAAAGATGGTTCGGCCTGGCATCACCACTGCAGCTTTAGATGCTGCCGCTGAAGATGTTATCCGCAGCCATCAGGCAGTTCCCACCTTCAAGGGCTATCCGGGACCCTATCCTTATCCGGCAACTTTGACGGTGAGTATCAACGATGAGTTGGTGCATGGTATTCCAGGGAAACGGGAACTCAAAGATGGTGATGTTGTTTCCGTTGATTGTGGAACCACTTTCAATGGGTTTATCGGAGATTCGGCTTTTTCGATGGGTGTGGGTGAAATTTCCCCAGAAGCTCAGAAATTGCTGGATGTCACCGAGAAATCACTTTACGAAGGCATCAAACAAATGCGGACTGGTAAGCGTATTGGTGATATTTCAGCCGCTATTCAAAAGCACGTTGAAAAATATGGCTATAACGTTCCCCGCGAATACAGCGGGCACGGCGTTGGTCGTCAAATGCATGAGGCACCCCAGGTGCCCAATTATGGACGCTCTGGACGCGGCTTGGTGTTGCAGCCGGGGATGACCCTGGCGATTGAACCGATGGTGCTGATGGGAACCTATCGCACCCGTGTGCTGCCCGATCAGTGGACGGTCATCTCTGCCGATGGGGCCTTAACTGCCCATCACGAACACACGATTGCCGTTACCGAAGGTGATCCGTATATTTTGACGACACTTTAATTAAGACTAGACGGAATAAAAAAGCGTAAGTATAATCAAGGCTTTGCTGAGCCGGAAGGTAGCTCGGCATCAGGAGAGAATCATGAAAGTTTCAGCATCTGTAAAAAAACGCTGCGCCAAGTGCAAAATTGTTAAACGCAAGGGCACAGTATATGTAATTTGTGAAAATCCAAAGCATAAACAGCGACAGGGATAGAAAAAATGGCACGTATTGAAGGTGTAGATCTTCCGCGTAACAAGCGGGTTGAAATTGGCTTGACTTATATTTTTGGAATTGGACTCACTCGGGCACACCAAACGCTGGCTGCAACAGGCGTTAGTCCTGATACGCGCGTTCAAGATTTGACAGAAACTGAAGTCAATAGCTTGCGTGATTACATCTCGCAAAATTATAAAGTTGAAGGTGACTTGCGCCGTGAGCGTCAGATGCACATCAAACGGCTGATAGAAATCGGTTGTTATCGTGGTTTGCGGCATCGCCGCCATCTGCCTGCCCGCGGGCAACGCACTCGTACAAATGCACGTACCACCAAAGGCCCCAAGAAAACTGTGGCCGGGCGCGGTCGTCGACGAGGCGCCACCAAGAAATAGTTTGAGAATTACCAGGCTTCTGGAAGGTGGTTCGTTGATTTCTAGTATGTTTAGAAAACCTTTCTCTAGTCTGGTTTCTATGAGTTGAGATCTGCATTGCGGACGGGACCTTCCTCCCTTCGTGGCTGACCGTTTTGTGGATGCTCTTCCAGGCCTTGATAGCACCAAGAATAAGAAAATAAGTGCGAGGTAGTATGGCTCAAAAGCGTCCTGTGCGCCGAAAAGGTGGCGCACGTAAAACTAAGCGTACTCTGTCTTCTGGACAGGTACATATTTTTGCAACATTTAACAATACCATTGTTACCGTAACCGATCCGCAGGGAAATGCTGTGTGTTGGGGTAGCGCTGGGTCCGCAGGTTTCAAAGGTTCCCGCAAGAGTACGCCTTTTGCCGCACGTTTGGCGACCGAACAGGCTGTCAAAAATGCCATGGGCTTGGGCTTGCAAGAAGTGGCCATTTATCTTAAAGGCCCCGGACCTGGTCGTGATGCCGCGATTCGGGCGGTACAGGCGTTAGGGTTGCGCGTGACTGCAATTCACGATCTCACCCCTGTGCCTCATAATGGTTGCCGGCCTCCTAAGAAGCGCCGCGTATAAATCTGATAGGAAGAAAAGGAAAGATCCATGGCAAAGTATCGTGGGCCAGTTTGCAAATTGTGCCGGCGCGAAAACGAAAAACTGTTCCTCAAAGGCGCACGTTGTTTTACGGCGAAGTGCTCCTTTGACCGGCGGGGCTATCCCCCCGGACAACATGGACGCACTGCTCAGTTTCGCCGTCGTCGCGAATCAGACTATGCTCGTCAATTGCGCGCCAAGCAGAAAGCTCGCCGCATCTATGGTGTGATGGAACGTCAGTTCCGCCGATATTATGAAGAATCGCTCAAGCGTCGTGGCCTGACAGGCCTCAATCTGCTCCAAATCCTCGAAACGCGGCTCGACAATGTTGTCTACCGCATGGGGTATGCAGATAGCCGCGCTGAAGCTCGTTTGTTAGTAACGCATGGTCACTTCGATGTCAACGGACGTCGCACGGATGTGCCATCCATGCTGCTTAACCCAGGTGATGAGATCATTGTTCGAGACGGCTCCCGTGGTCGGACATACTTCAAAGAACTCCGTTCTTTGGCCGAAGATCGTAATGCACCCGAATGGGTAAGCCGCGATCTCAAAAACCTTTCGGGCAAAATTGTTCGCTTACCTGAACGAATTGAGATTGATGGAAACATGAACGAGCAACTTATCGTTGAGTATTACTCACGGCGATAATGTCTGTCGACAGTTCTTTAGAAATAAAAAAAGAGGGAAGGGTGAACCGTGTTGGGATTGAATAATATGGTTACGCCGAAAATCGAGCGCGAAGCGGAATCTCGAAATTACGGCAAATTTGTTATCGGCCCGTTGGAGCGTGGTTACGGAATCACCTTAGGCAATGCCTTACGCCGGGTGCTGCTCTCATCATTGGATGGTGCTGCGGTTACCTCAATGCGGGTCGCCGATGTGCAGCACGAGTTTAGTGAAATTCCCGGCGTGCGTGAAGATGTTATCCGGGTGATGCTGCAAATCAAACTGCTGCGTCTGAAACTTTATGATGTGGATACCGCTCGTATTCATATTGAAGTTAGTGGTAGCGGCGTTGTAACGGCTGCTGATATCATAGCCCCGCCCGAGGTTGAGATCGTTAACCCTGATCTTTACCTTTTTACAGTCGATGACCGGGATACACCCCTGGAAATCGAACTCACTGTAGAACGTGGGAGAGGCTATTCTCCAGCGGACGAACGCCTTGGGCGTTTGCCGATTGGTGAACTACCAGTTGATGCCATTTACAGCCCCGTGCAGCGTGTGGATTGGGATGTCAGTTCTGCTCGAGTTGGACAAAGCACCAATTATGACCGCCTGACCATGGAAGTGTGGACAGATGGCACAATTGGCCCTGAAGATGCACTCAGCATTAGCGCCAAAATCCTGATTGATCATCTGCGTCACCTGGCCGGTGTCAGTGAAGAGTCACTGACCGCTATCGTAGAAGATTACGAAGAACCCGGCCGTTTGACCAGCGAAATCATCGAAACCCCAATCGAGAATCTGGATTTGTCGGTACGGGTGTTCAACTCACTCAAGCGCACCGGCATTACCACGATTGGCGAAGTGATTGATTTGCTGACCAAAGGTGATGAAGCCGTAATGTCGATCCGTAACTTCGGAGAGAAGAGTCTCACCGAGTTGCGCCAAAAAATGGCCGAAAAAGGCTACCTCGATGACGAGGAAATAGAAGAAGAAGTGGAGTAATTCAGATGCGACACAAAATAGCTGGAAAAAAGCTAAGCCGTAGCAAAGATCAGCGCGCGGCCTTGCGTCGGATCATGGTGAAACAATTATTTGAGCATGAACGCATTCGTACCACCCGCGCTAAAGCGGAAGCAGTGCGTGGCCATGCCGAAAAGTTGATTACCCTGGCAAAACGCGGTAATGCTGCAGAAGGTGCCGAAGCTGTGCATGTACGGCGTCTGGCGGCTGCTCGCTTGGCTGACAAAGAAATTGTCACCAAGTTGTTCGATGATATTGCCCCTCGGTTTGAAAACCGCCAGGGCGGCTATACCCGTATGACTAAGTTGGGTATCCGTCAGGGCGATGCATCCGAGATGGTTATTCTCGAGTTGGTGGAAGAATAAGTATTAGCTGGGAGCGGTTCGCTAAAAAGCTGACTGCTAACTGCTAAAATGGCACGTTACAAAATTATTCTCGCTTACGATGGCACTGAACTCTTCGGCTCGCAGCGACAGGCTGAAATCCGGACGGTGCAGAGTGTCCTTGAAGCGGCTTTAAAGAAATTGGATTGGCAGGATCAATCGATTTTGATGGCCGGGCGTACCGATAGCGGCGTACACGCCGCCGGGCAAGTGGCGGCCTTCGATTTGGATTGGAAGCACCCCCCAGAAGCCTTGTTGCGAGCCTTGAACGCCACGCTGCCCTCAGATGTGGCTGTTCGCTCGATCTCGGAGTGCCTCTCTGATTTCCATCCCCGCTTCGGTGCCCTCAGCCGCAGTTATCGTTACACGATCTTCTGCGACCCGGTTCGTCACCCGCTGTGGGAGCGTTATGCCTGGCGTATTTGGCCGGAACCAGATTTCGATCGGTTGCAAAGCAGTGCCCAAGAATTACTGGGTACGCATGATTTTGCCGCTTTTGGCAGCCCTCCTCGTGCAGGTGGCAGCACAACCCGCCAGGTGCAGCACTCCCAATGGCGACAGCAAGAGAATTGGCTGATCTTTGATGTCACCGCTAATGCCTTTCTGTATCACATGGTGCGCCGTATGGTGTTTGTGCAGGTAGCGGTGGCGCAAGGAAAACTCGAAGCCGGGATTATCTCTCGGGCCTTGGAGCAACCCCAAACCCAGCCGATGTTCCAGGGCTTAGCCCCCTCTCAAGGGTTGAGCCTCACCCAGGTCAGTTATCCATCCTAAAAAATGGTGAGAATAAAGTAATGTAAGTAGTTTCAGGTAAACAGGTTCGGTGAGCATTCATCGTTTGCTAAAGGCAATACCCCTGTAAACCTTTACTTGAATTTATGGAGAAAGACAGTGCAGAAAACGTACTATCCCAAAGCTGATGAAATCCAGCGTGACTGGGTGGTGGTAGATGCCAATGACCAGACCCTGGGGCGTTTGGTCACCCAAATTTCGTCCGTGCTGCTCGGTAAACACAAACCGAGTTTTACGCCCGGTGTCGAAATGGGTGATTATGTGATTGTGGTTAACGCAGCTCACATCAAAGTTACCGGGAATAAATTAGATGACAAAATGTATTATCATCACACTGGTTATACCGGCGGCATTAAATCCACCAACTTGCGCGATTTGCTCGCCAAGCACCCGGAGCGCGTGATCGAAAAGGCCGTTTGGGGCATGTTGCCACACAATCGGATGGGGCATAGCCTGATGCGCAAGTTGCGCGTTTACCCAGGCGCCGACCATCCCCATGCTGCCCAAAACCCGAAATCGATCGAAGAAGTTTTGCCTTAATCGTCAGGAGAAATTATGGCTGATCAATATTACGAAGGAATTGGACGCCGCAAATCTAGCACGGCCCGCGTGCGTCTTGTGAATGGGACGGGCGAGTTTGTGGTCAACCAAAAACCCGCCAAAGAGTATTTCACGCGTGGCGGTGACATCGAAGCCATCGTGGCCCCGCTGGAAACCGTTGGACGTCGTAACACCCTGAATATTAGTGTTTTAGTTCAGGGCGGTGGTGTCACCGGCCAAACCGACGCGGTTCAATTGGGCGTTGCCCGCGCTTTGCTCAAACTTGACCCCGATCTGAAAACCGCGCTGCGCAAGAGTGGCTTTCTTACTCGTGATCCCCGCGAGAAAGAGCGCAAGAAACCAGGTCTCAAACGAGCCCGCAAGGCCCCGACCTATACCAAGCGCTAAAAATATTAAAGTGTCAAACGTAATGTGTGAAGCGTCGGTATGTCTTCAACATGCCAACGCTTTGCGCATTACGTTTTGCTTTAACACTCCTGAACCCTAACCCCCCAACGCCTATGCACATCACCCTCCTTGGCCTCGGCCCCGGCGATGCCAATTTACTGACCCGGCAAGCCTGGCAAACTCTCCAAAGCTCTACAGAAATTTATCTGCGCACCCGCCAACATCCCGTGGTGCAGGATTTGCCTGCTAATCTGACGATTTTTTCTTTCGATGATCTCTACGAAAAACTCGACTCTTTTGAAGATGTTTATGCTCAAATTGTGGAGAAAATCTTGGAATTGGGGCAGCGCCCCGCAGGGGTGCTTTACGCTGTCCCCGGACACCCGTTGATCGCGGAAACCACCGGCCCCGAAATTTTGCGCCGCGCCCGCGAAATGGAGATTCCCACCCGGATTGTGGAGGGCCTCAGTTTCCTGGAGCCGACGTTTACGGCCCTGGGGCTGGATCCGTTTCCGCATACTGCCCTGGTGGATGCTCTGGAATTGGGGATGGCGCACCACCCCCCGTTCCCGCCGGATGCGCCCGCGCTGATCGCCCAAATCTACTCGCGCGATGTAGCCTCCGATGTCAAACTCACCCTGATGAACCTCTATCCCGATGAACATCCCGTCAAATTGATCCACGCCGCCGGGACGGAGCAACAGATCATCGAAGATTTACCCCTCTACGAAATCGACCGCAGCCCCCACATCGGCCTGCTGACCGTGCACTACCTGCCGCCCCTGGGGGAATACACTTCCTTTGAGAGCCTGCAAGAGATCACTGCCCATCTGCGCGCCCCCGAAGGCTGCCCCTGGGATCAGGAGCAAACTACTCAATCCCTGCGCCCCGACTTGCTGGAAGAAGCCTACGAGGCCCTGGCCGCCATCGATGTCGATGATCCCGCGAAAATGCAGGAGGAGTTCGGCGATCTGCTGCTGATGGTAGCGATGCTCAGCCAGATCAACAGCGAAGAGGGAGATTTCAACAGCGCGGATGTGATCCACGGCATCAGTACCAAACTGATCCGACGGCATCCCCACGTTTTTGGCGATCTGGCGGTCGATGGGGTGGGCACCGTGCTCAAAAATTGGGAACAAATCAAAGCTGCGGAGCGCGCCGCCAATGGTGAAGCTGAAAAAAGCTTGCTCGATGGGGTTTCAATTGCCATTCCGGCCTTATCTCAAGCCCAGGAATATCAATCCCGCGCCGCCCGCGTGGGTTTCGACTGGCCCCAAATCGAAGGCGT
>DOTA01000338.1 GCA_003513015.1 Chloroflexota bacterium | reverse complement strand
GTAAAGTTCAATGATGCCGACCTGATCGGGCTGCCGTTGCGCGCCACGGTCAGCGCGCGCGGGCTGGAGCAGGGCATGGTCGAGATCAAGCGACGCGATCAGGACAAATCCCAAAAGCGGATGATTCCCCTCGATGAAACGGTGACTGCCCTGAAATCCGAGAAAGAGGCCTTGGAAGCTGAGATTCGCTCCCAGATCGTGGAAATCCCCTACCAATAGCCGCAATCTACCCTGTGGATAAAAATTTTCCACAGGTGCAAATTAAATATCCCACAAGGGAAATTTCGTTTTCTTCGGAAGAAAAAATATTTCTTCCGAAGAAAATTTATTTTTATCGAAAGGTAATTAACTTTTTTCTGAAGAAAATGCGGTTCAGTCAAACGGAAGATAATTTGCCAGGGAGGAAATATACATTTTGAGCTAGGGAATCTGAAAATCGGGTAAAGTATAATTAGTCAAGTTGTATTCATTGGAGTTACTTCGGTAGTCGAAGCACCTGTAAGGCCAAGCAGTTGTCAATCGTCAAAATCAATGATCGTTGCGAGGTAAATCATGAGCGAGAAAAAACATCTGTATATCCTGTGGACTAGCGCCGATCCCGTCACGGCCGACAAAATGGTCTTTATGTATGCGATCAATTCGATGGCACACGACTGGTGGGAGGAGGTCACCTTGATCGTGTGGGGCGGCAGCACGAAACTGGTCAGCGAGAACGAGGCCATCCAAAGGCGCATCCAGGAGGCACAGGAGGCGGGTGTGCAGGTGACAGCTTGTAAAGGTTGCTCGGATCAACTCGGGGTTTCGGAACAATTGGAAGCATTAGGTATTGAGGTTCAATACCTGGGCGTTTCGCTGACGAACCTGCTCAAGAGCAATGAAACCCTGCTCACAATTTGACCATAATCTCAGACAGTATCGTAAATCATTCTATAATTTATTGGAGGTGAGCGCAGTGCTCAGTGTTTTTCGAGGAAAATTCCGCTGGTTTTTGATGCTGATTGTTTTGGGTTTGACGCTCAGCACTTTCCAAGTGGCGGCGGCGGAAGATGAGGTGCAGCGATCTTTGAGCGGCAGGATCGTTGATCCCCAAGGATTGCCGATTGAAGGGGCCGAAGTTTCGTTGTCTTTCGACAGCGTTACCGATATTGAATTTCGCACCGAGACAAATCACGATGGTGTCTTTTTATTGGATTTTCCGGTTCCTCAACCAGCAATGCTGGAACTGGAGGTTTCGCACCCGCACTTTAAAACCAGTAACTGGCGTGCCAGCCCACAAGAACTATCGCTGACCGCCGAAGGGGCCGCACTGCGCGTGCCGGATATTCAACTGGATCGCAAACTAACCGCCGGATTTTGGGTAGCGACACTAGTTTTTATCGGCGTTTTGGTGCTGATTATGACAGAGCGGCTGCACAACACCGCCGCGGCTCTGCTGGGAGCGGCTGTAATTCTGACCACCAGCATGATCGGCAGAGCCCTGGGTTGGGATACCTATATTTACGATTTCGAACAGGCCATTGCCCACGTCGATTTTGAGGTGATCTTCCTGGTTTTGGGGATGATGATAATTGTGGGAACCATCGAGCGCACCGGCATTTTCCAGTGGGCAGCTTATCAAGCCTACCGCATTTCGGGCGGCAAAATATGGCTACTCGCGGTGATTTTGATGCTGCTGACTTCAATGGCATCCGCTCTGTTAGACAATGTTACCACGATGCTTTTAATGACCCCCATCACCTTGCAGATTGCCCTGACCTTAGGGGTCAATCCATTAGCGCTCATTATCCCAGGGATGTTGGCCTCCAATGTGGGTGGGATCGCCACCCTGATCGGCACGCCCAACAACATCCTGATCGGTTCCTACGCCGGGCTGGGCTTCAACGATTTTTTGCGAGACCTGACCCCCGGCGTGCTGCTGGCNNGGCGAGCGCCTGAACATGGTTCCGGCAGTCACGGCCATGATTGGAGCGGCGGCTACCCTATTGGTAGTGCGGGCGGATGTAGACGAAGTATTGCGGGTGGTGGATTGGAACACGCTGCTATTTTTTATGGGACTCTTTATGATTGTGGGCGCGGTTCAAGAAGTGGGGCTGATTAGTATTATCGCCTCCGGTATCCACGGATTGGTGGGCGAAAATCTGACAGCGGCAATTCTGGTGACTATTTGGGGAACAGGGACGCTTTGCCTGCTGATTCCCACCATCCCACTGACGGCGGCATTACTGCCGGTGATCGGTTTCCTAACTCGCAGCATCCCTGGAGCCGGGAATGCCCTATATTACAGCCTTTCAATGGGATCCGCTTTAGGCGCAAACAACTCTCTGATAGGTGCAACCAACAATCTGGTCACGGCGGGCATCGCCCAACGGGCCGGGTATCCCATCAGTTTCAAGGCATTCATCAAAATTGGATTCCCAGCCGCGATGCTAACCATGCTGGTCGGCACCATTTATATCCTTACCCGGTTTTAGGAGGTAAAAAATGACGAAGATTCTTTGTGCAATCCGAGGCGGTGAGGCCAGCCAGCGTATTCAGGATGTTGCTATCCATCGAGCAAAAGAACGCGGGGAAGAAATCGTGTTTCTTTACGTGGTCAACACCGAATTTTTGGATACCGCTAGCGCGGCGCTGCGCGAATCGGTCACCAATGAGATGGAAAAGTTAGGGGATTTTCTACTACTGATGGCCCAAGAACGGGCCAAAAAAGCGGGCGTAGTGGCCGAGCCGTTGCTACGTCACGGCTACTTGCAAACAGAGTTTGAAGTCGCAGCTAGCAACCCGGAGATTTCAACCGTACTATTAGGAACACCTGGCGAGGGCGGCAATTTTTCGATGGAAACGCTGAAAATAGTTGCCAAAAAGATCGAAGAAAAATCTCAGGTAGAAGTGCTAATCGTTTAGGCAGTACAAACGTAAACAAGCTAGACAAAGTAAACAGGTATACAG
>DOTA01000383.1 GCA_003513015.1 Chloroflexota bacterium | reverse complement strand
GAGGCGGGAAATTCAAGTTGCAACCCATCCCAGCTACAGGTATATTCCGCGGTATTGAAAGGTGGGCTGGTAAATGGGATTGCCGCGATAATCTGCTCCGGCTCCACCAGGTCTTCACCCAAGGCCTGGGCTGAGGCCGTTAAGCCACTTGTATCGAAATCCGTGATCGTCAGAGTTGAGCCATCAATTTCATAGTTGCCGGTGGCTGTGCCATCAATTTGCACCGTGACCGGCACAGAGAAAATGTAAGTTGTGGCGCTAAACCCGATCTCTAAATTGTTAGCGGTGAGTGTGACCTGACCATCGGGTGACAGAGTCAGGTAGGCCTGTCCGTGGGTGTCTTCGTATTGCAGATTGTATTCAGCCATTAAATCCGGGGGAATCGCGGCTGCAATATAATCGCTCAACCCGGCAATTTCCCAGGTGTTTGCCAGGCAGCTTTTAGCCGATGCAAGCGGATCTGGGGTAGGGGTAGGCGCGATTTGTATTTGTTCATCAACTTCGGATGAACTATTGGCACCTGAGTTTGGCTTTGATAATTCAACCTGCGCAAAGCCGAACAAATTACATGAAATAAGTATCAAACTTAGCAGACCTATAAAAATTAGTAGATGTGATTTTCGCATAATTTCTCCTGTATGTGTGCGGCTTTAGACGCCCTGAGGGTGATTCAAGTTCCTGAGTGGGGGAGAGAAATTTCTCAGCGTGAAGAGCGCGCCTACTCGCACCGAACTGACCTGCTGAGCGAAATTTTACTTGAATACGTCAAATCGGATAAAAACAATGTAAAATGCTGTGGAATATCTGGTAACCCCTGGTTGATCATTTTCATCACAGGATATTCTTAGAACAAAAGATCAAGATAATCTTTTTTTCAATATTTTTGAAGTATAATTTGCCGCATGGAATCCATTGTAGCGTTAGACCTTGAAACTACCGGCCTCGATCCCGAGCGCGACGCCATCACCGAAATTGGCGCTGTGCGCTTTTCAGGTCGCCGCGTCGAAGCCGAGTGGAGCACCCTCATCAACCCGGGGCGGCGCATCCCCCCTGAAATCACCCAACTGACCGGCATCAGCGATGCCATGGTGCGCGGCGCGCCCCGTATTCAAGACGTACTTGGCGATCTGGAATACTTTGTCAGCGACTCTCCCATCCTGGGCCATAATGTGCGCTTCGATCTAAGTTTCATGCGCAAGCAGGGTCTTTTCCAGCACAACGAGCCGCTCGATACCTATGATATGGCTGCCATCCTGATGCCCACCGCCGGACGTTACAATCTGGGGGCGCTGGGCCAACAATTAGGGATTTTGCTGCCCGCCACCCATCGCGCATTGGATGATGCCCGCGTCACCCAAGCCGTGTACGCCAAAATGTTTGATTACGCCATGGAAATGCCCCTCGACGTTTTGGCAGAGATTGTGCGCCTGGGTGATAACGTGGCCCGCTGGGATGGTTACGGCCTGTTCTTCGAAGTTCTGCGCCAGCGCTCGCGCGAGCGTGTTTCTCGCAAAGGTCGTCCGGGATATTTTGGGCGGTTGCTCGATTTCCCAGCAGAACCCCCGGCTCCGGCGCTCAAACCTGCCGAACAACTTTTATCGTTGGATATCGAAGAAGTTGCCTCGATCCTTGAGTATGGCGGCGAATTTTCCCGGCATTTTGAGCATTTTCAACAGCGCCCCGAGCAGGTGGAACTCCTGCGCTCCATCACCCATGCGATCTCTGAAGGGCAGCACCTTATGGCGGAGGCCGGAACCGGTGTGGGTAAATCCTTCGCTTACCTGATCCCCGCCGCGCTGTGGGCGATCACCAACGGCACCCGCGTGGTCATCTCCACCAACACCATCAACCTGCAAGATCAACTTATTAACAAAGATATTCCTGATTTGCAAGCCGCCCTCGGCCTCAATTTGCGTGCCGTGGTGCTCAAAGGCCGCGGCAATTACCTTTGTCCCCGCCAACTCGAAGCCCTACGTCGTCGTGGCCCCAATACCCCTGAAGAGATGCGTGTCCTCGCCAAAATCTTTGTCTGGCTACAGGGCAGCGCCACGGGCGATCGCGGCGAAATCAATCTCAACGGCCCCATAGAGCGTGAAGTCTGGTCGCGCCTCTCCGCCGCGGATGACGGTTGTACTGCCGAAACCTGTATGAAGCGCACCGGGGGAGCCTGCCCCTTTTACAGGATCCGTGCTGCCGCCCAAAGCGCCCATCTCATTATCGTCAATCACGCCTTGTTGTTGGCAGATGTTGCCACCGGCAACCGCGTGTTGCCCGAATATGATTACTTGATCATCGACGAGGCCCATCATATCGAATCCGCCACCACAAATGCCCTGAGTTTTAGCGTTACCCATGCAGATATCAAACGTTTGCTGCGCGAATTGGGTGGCAACAAATCCGGGATTTTAGGGCGGATTCTGACCATCACGCACGCTACTATCCCCCCCAGCGAATACGCTGCCCTCGACCGGCGTATCGAACAAGCCACCGATCAGGCCTTCCAGATGGAAAGCCTGATCGGCACCTTCTTCAACACCCTCGATGAATTTCTCTTTGAGCTACGGGAAGGGCGTGAGGTGGGCGGTTACGGCCAGCAAGAGCGCATCGTCGAAGCCACCCGCACGCAACCCGCCTGGCTGCAAGTTGAAGTCGCCTGGGAAGATACGCAAGCCCTGATTCGCAGCCTGCTCAAATCGCTCGAACAAGTGGCTCACACCATCGTTGACATCTCACAAGCCGGTTTTGGAGAAGTCGAAGACCTCGAAGATGCCTACAACAACCTGACCAATGTTTTCCGCCGCGTCGATGAAGTTTTTACCAATATCGAAGCCCTGGTTTTTGAGCCGCAGCCCGAGCGCATCTATTGGGCCGAAGTGCGCCCCAATGGACGTGGATTAACCCTCCAGGCCGCGCCCCTGCACATTGGCCCCCTTATGCAGGAATATCTCTGGCATCAAAAACAATCCGTAATCCTCACCTCGGCTACGCTCACCGCCGCCGGGGAGTTTGATTATATGCGCAGCCGCCTCGCTGCCGAAGATGCTTACGAAATCGCCCTGGGTTCGCCTTTCGATTACGAAAATTCCACTTTGCTGTACATCCCCGATAACATCCCCGAGCCGGGTGACCGTTTTGGGCACCAGCGCGCTATCGAGCAAGCTCTCATCCAGCTTTGCCGGGCTACCAATGGCCGCACCCTGGTGCTCTTTACCTCCTACGCCCAACTCAAACAAACCTCCCACGCCATTGGGCCGGCGCTGGCCGATGCCGGCATCGTGGTTTACGAGCAGGGCGAGGGCGCGTCTTCCACCGCTTTGCTGGAAAATTTCAAATCTGCCGAGCAAGCTGTGCTTTTGGGCACGCGCTCCTTTTGGGAGGGTGTCGATGTTCCCGGCGAGGCTCTCTCTGTTTTGGTGATTGTCAAATTGCCCTTCGATGTTCCTTCCGACCCCATCATCGCGGCCCGCTCTGAAACCTTTGACGATCCTTTCCAACAATACGCCCTCCCCGAGGCCATTTTGCGCTTCCGTCAGGGCTTTGGCCGCCTGATCCGCTCTGAAACCGACCGCGGCGTGGTGGTGGTTCTCGATAAGCGCGTCCTCACCAAGCGTTACGGCCAACTCTTCATCACCTCCTTGCCGCCATGTACCCGCCGCGTTGGCTCCTTGGCCAATCTGCCGCGCGAAGCCGTCACCTGGCTGAATTTGTAATTACTTTTTTACCAATTCCAACACTTTCCCNNTGTAGACCCCGAACCATTCTGGCAAGGATTTGCCGCGATAGACGTACCCGCCGGTGACCGCGCAGCCCTGGGTGTGATCGTATTCCCAAATGGGGAAGATCACCTCCGGGCCAGTGGGTGGTTTCGTCAAATAAGGTTGGCTGCCCTCCCAAAAATTCCAGCCGAAATTCAAATCTCCGGAGAATCCCACGGGAACATAATTGATCTCCTCCCGCAGGTTTTCGCCCACATCGCCGATGAACAAATCGCCGGTGAGTCGGTCAAAGCTGAAGCGCCAGGGATTGCGTAGCCCCTTGCCCCAAATTTGCGGCTCGCCGCCGTGATCGACATCCAGGCGCAAAATTGAGCCAAGAAATGTCTCCGGGTTTTGAGCGTTTCCGGCGGAGTCACCGTTGCCCGCCGCGCTTCCATCACCCACGCTGATGTAAAGCAGGCCCTCTGGCCCAAATTCCAGCCCGCCGCCCACGTGCTCCCCGAGGGGATAGCTGATTTCGAGCAGGCGAGTTTCACTCCCGGGGTCCGCCCGGTTGGGGTCGCCCGAGACCTGGTAGCGGGCAATCACCGAACTGCCGCCTTCTTGCGTATAGTGAACGTAAAAATAGCCATTTTGGGCGAAATTGGGGTGAAAAGTCAGTCCCAACAGGCCACGCACCGTCGAGCCGCGCGTGCTGGTGCGTTCCCGCAGGTCGAGGAAAGGCTCGGGGAGCACCGCGCCGGCCTGAACGATGTAAATCAGCCCTGGTTGTTCGAGAATAAATAGCCGTCCAGAGCTATCTGCGGGTGCAGCCAATCCCGTGGGGCGCTCAAATCCCTCAGCCAGCACTGACCAGGTGTAATCTTCAAAATTCGGGATGGCAGCCACGTTAGGGGGCAACGGGGTGGCGGTGGGGGTATTTACGACGCTATGAGCGGCCTCCCGCGTTGCGCTGGGGTGGACGGTTTCCGTAGGCGGCGCAACGGTGGGGAAGGGCGTGATCGGCGCGGTGGGGGAGGCGAACGTTGTCTGGGTTTCAGTTGCCGTGGGGAGTATTTCGGGCGCGCTGGCGCGGCATCCGCTGAGAAAGATTACCAATAAGATCAAAATCACAAAATAAGACGAATTTAACCGCATAATAGGGCCTTTCGTAACCTTACGAGATGCTGGTTTAGTGTTAAAATATCGCCCGAAGATTATACTTGAGTCTTTCACGAGGAACCCGTATGACCCAAAAACTTTCCCGCCGAGATTTTCTGCGGCTCACGGCTACTGGCCTGGGCGCGCTGACCGTCAGCGAAATTTTAGCCGCCTGCGGGGTAGATGAATTGCCTGCCACTCCCAGCGCGGTTCCGACCGATGCGCCAACCGCTGATCCAACCGCGACCAGCACGCCCCAACCGCCCACCGCCACCCTGGAGGAAATCGCCACCACTGAAGTGGAACCCACTGCAACAAAAGAGCCGACTGCGACTGCTACCGACATTCCCACGCCGGATTTGGTGGTGGTCCGTAATGGCGAGCCGGAGCAGCTGGTGCGCCAGGCGATTGCCGCACTGGGCGGCATGGAGAAATTTGTCCCGAAAGGGGCCGATGTGATCGTTAAGCCCAATATCTGCGTGGATTTTCGCGAATATGCCTGGGGCGCAACCACTAATCCCTGGGTCGTGGGGGCGCTGGTCAAAATGTGCTTTGAGGCGGGCGCCGCCCGCGTGCGCGTCATGGATCAAACCTGGAAACGCAATATGACTCAGGCCTATCTCACCAGCGGCATTCAAGAGCAGGTGGAAGCGGCGGGCGGTGAGATGGAATGGATGCCACTCGATAAATTTGTGGCCACGGATGTGCCGCTGGGGATTGATTTGAAATCCTTCGATATTTATGATGAAGTCCTCAACACCGATGTGTTAATCAACGTGCCGGTAGCGAAGCATCACATGGATGCCAAGTTGACCCTGGCGATGAAAAATTTGATGGGGATTATTGGGGATCGTCCCGTTATCCACGATAATTTTGGGCAGCGGATTGCCGACCTGGCCAGTGCTATTAGGCCGACATTGAACGTAATGGATGCGGTGCGCGTGATGAAAAAGAACGGCCCCATTGGGTTTTTCCAGCGGGATACACATCAAATGGATACAGTGATTGCTTCTGCCGATATTGTTGCGATTGATGCCTACACCACCCGTTTGTTTGATCTAACTCCCGCCGATTTGGATTATGTGGTTTGTGCAGCTAATATGGGGCTGGGCCACATGGATTTGGAAAACCTGCGCATTGAAGAGTTTAACGTCACCTAATTTTTAACGCGAATTTCAGCGGATAAAACGAATTGCGCGAATTTGGTTCCCTTACCAAGTTCGCGCTTTTTTTTCTAAAATATTCGTATCATTCGCTACATTCGAATCATTCGTGTTTGAGCTATTAGCCAACAACCCACTCGCCCCCGATCATCACCGCGGAAGGGCGGATTTCTCGCAACGCTTCGGGCTCACAGGCGAAAGGGTCTTCATCCAATACCAGTAAATCTGCTAGATGGCCGGGAGCCAGCTTGCCCAGGCGATCTTCCAGCCCCGCGGCAAAAGCCGGGGCTTGGGTGTAGGCATGCAGCGCTTCGGAGATCGTCAAACGCTGTGCGGGATACCAGCCCTCCGGCGCGGGATCGCCGTTTGCCCGGCGGCGGGTCACCGCGGCGTGCAGCCCCCAAAAGGGATTGGGCGAATCTACGGGGGCATCGGAGCCAAAAGCCAATTGTGCGCCATGCTGTAGCTGTGTGCGCCAGGCATAGGCATGCGCTGCACGCCCTCCCCAAAACTCATCGGCCATTTTCATATCCGAGATGGCGTGGATGGGCTGCATGGAGGCGATCACACCCAATTGTGCCAGGCGGGGCGCGTCTGTGGGATGGAGCAGTTGTACATGCTCGATGCGGTGGCGTAATGGGCGTTGTGCTGCGGTCTGTGGTCTTCCGTCTGTGGTCTGAAGGCGCATTTCGTAATCCCGCAACTGATCGAACGCGTTAAGAATTTCATGGTTGGCGCGGTCACCGATGGCGTGTACCGCTAAACTAAACCCGTTTTCCACAGCCAAGCGCCCGCGTTCGAACATCTCCTCGCGCTCGATCATCAACATCCCCAGGTTGTCGGGTTCGTTTTCATAGGGTTGCAGCATGGCGGCAGTGTGCGGCCCAAGTGCGCCATCGGCAAAGGCTTTCAGGCTGCCGATGCGCAGCCAATCATCCCCGAAGCCGGAGCGCAGCCCCAAGGCTACAGCATGTTCTAATTCG
>DOTA01000452.1 GCA_003513015.1 Chloroflexota bacterium | reverse complement strand
GAGTGGGCACCTCACCGATGCCAACACCAATGCCGATCTGGCGGCTGTACCCCTTGAAATTAGTTCCAGCCCCACGCAAACCTTCCAAACCGTCACCAATAACAACGGGGTGTACAACCTGGAACTTCCCGTTAACACCTACACCGTAACCGCCGCCACCTTTGGGTATTACGAAGAAACCCGCACAAACGTGGCAATCTTGGAAGACGCCACAACCACGCTCAATCTCGCGCTGGCCCCAATGCCCTCTGCAAAAGTTTCAGGCTACGCCAGCGACAGCCAGACCGGCTGGCCGCTGTATGCCCGCATCCACATTACCGCACCAGATTTTGATACTACGGTTTTCAGTGATCCCGTAACCGGTTATTATTCCGCCACCCTGATTCAAAACATCGCCTTCGATTTCGCGGTCAGTGCTGTCAGCAACGGTTATGTGGCCGATAATCTGAGTCTCACGCCGACCACCGCCTCCACCAGCCAGGATTTCCTACTCGACCCCAACCTGATAGCTTGCTCAGCCCCAGGTTATGTATTTAATAGCACCCTCTGTGAAGTTTATGCGGATGGGCTGGCCGTTGGCGTTGTGCTGGATGCCAACACAGACTTGGGCATCAATAATGCTACCGTTACAGATGGCTCGGGTCATACAGTCACTACCTTCGCCACCCCGGCTGATCCCAATGAAGCCAATGGTTTTTACATCCTGGGCTTGTCCGCTGGCACCCACGGGTTAACTGCCACCTACAACACCTATGGCCCTGATAGCCACCCTGTGATGATCAACGCCGGTGCAATCACCCGTCAGGATTTCTCTTTGCCATCAGCGCGTCTCGTTCCAAGTGCCACTGTGCTGCAAGCTGACCTGACCATCAACGCCAGCCTGGATTTGCCCCTGACTATCAGCAACACCGGCAGTACCACCGCCACCTTCGATCTGGGCGCGGTGAACGTTTCGGCCTCTTCTCCCACACCAGGGAAATACTTCATCCCCACCCGCCGAATTTCACCCAGCCATACCAACGATACCAACGCCTATTGGGCTTTCACCTATCAACCCACCCCCACGGGCAAAATTCCCGCTGGGCAAGTGCTCCACACTTACAACCCCGGCCTGACTGGCCTTTGGGGATTGGGTCTCAACTCCTTAAGCGGAGAACTTTGGGTAGGGAGTATCTCCATTAACGGTGGCAGCGAGGAACTCCGCCAATTCCAATTGGATGGCAGCCCCACCGGGAAATCCATCGATATCTCCTCGGCCAGCGGCCTCTTCAGCGCCGATCTGACCTTCGACCCCTTCAACAATCGTCTCTGGCAAGTCGATGTGGGTGGTTCGGATTGCATCTACGCCCTCTCACCCGCGACCCTGCAAGTTACCGGCGAGCGCATCTGCCCGATGATTGGCGCTTCCCAGCGCGGTTTGGCCTACGATCTCACCACCGACACCTTCTACCTAGGTTCCTGGAATGATGGCTCGATCCACCATATCGACCGGCAAGGTAATCTACTCGATTCGAAAAACGTTAACGTCAATATCTCCGGGCTGGCATTCAATCCCATGACCCACCACATTTTCGCCCTCTCGAATGCCTCCAAGGGCTTTGATGTGTACGTTCTGGATGTCGACAACGATTACACCGTTTTGGGCGGCTTTGATATTCCTGGTTTGGGCGATTATGCCCAAGCCGGGATGGATATTGATTGTGCTGGCAACTTGTGGATAGTCGATCAGGATTCCGGCCTTATCATTCAGGCTGCTTCCGGCGAAACTGGAATTTGTAGTTGGAACGAAACCTCCTCCTCCTGGTTGAGTGCCAGCCCGTTAACCGGTTCCGTGCCCGCGGGAGAAAGCCAGGAAATTACTTTCACCTTTGATTCCAGCGGAAAAATCCCAGGGAGCTACCAATCCCAGGTGCGCGTCGATACCGATACCCCCTACGGCGCTTTCTACATTTCAGCCCGGATGATTGTAAACCAGGCCGATTATGGCGTCTCCGTCACCCCCGAAGTTGATGCTCTTGGCGGCAACCCTGCCCAAAGCATCGTCTATTATTTGGATGTGACCAACAACGGCAGCAACCCGGATACCTACGATGTTTCTATTGCCAACAATTGGCTCACCGAGGCTCCCGTTACCATCGGACCATTGGATTCCCTAAAAACTGAAACGGTTGCAGTCACCGTCACCGTGCCTACCGGCGCGTTGCCCGGCGATTGGGATGTTGCTAACCTGACGCTGACCTCCCAGCACGATAGCGGCGTGAGCGATAGTGTGGATTTAACCACCACCGCCAACACCTACTTTTCCGTATCGCTCTCACCCGCTCAGGCGGCGGCCTTTGCCGTTCCGGGCGAAACCGCCTCTTATATGCTGTTAGTGCTCAATACTGGCAACATCACCGACACTTATGACATCAGCGTGGCCGATGCAAACTGGGTTGTTAACGCTCCACTGAGCGTTGGGCCACTGGTTGCAGGTGACTCCGCTTACATCGTGGTGAATGTTGAGGTCCCTCTGGCAGCCCAGCCCGGTGATTTCGATATCGCCAATCTGACCGTTACATCGCAAGGCAATGGTACGAGCGCAAGTACATCCGCCCTAACGACTTCCTTTGCAGAATTCAAGCTTTATCTCCCTCTCGTGATGAGATAGGCCATCCAGAAT
>DOTA01000208.1 GCA_003513015.1 Chloroflexota bacterium | reverse complement strand
GAATATGCGCCAGGGCAAACGCCTGTTTGGGCTGATTGGAGCCGGACAATGGCTGGCAATTGTGCTTACCGGCCTGATGATCCCCTGGCTGGTGGGGCGCATGGGCACGGCCAACCTGCTGCTAATTTCCGCTGGGGCCATGGCCGCAGCTTTGGTTTTGGTAATGTACTTCACCCGCAGCTTTTCGCAACTTTTGAGCACGCCAGCCCCCAGCCCTCAACAAAAAACGGAACAGGCCAAAACTTCCAGCAAATTCTGGAAGAACCGTTATGTGATACTGATTTTTACGCTGGTGGTCTTGTGGTGGGTCAGTTTCTTCTTTATTGACAATATCTTTTACGACCGGGCTGCAGCTCAATACCCCAATGCCGAGGCCTTAGCCAGTTTTCAAGGATTTTACCTGGCGGCCTTGGGCGTGATCACGCTGTTCAGCAACACCTTTTTGTCCGGTTTCATCATCAACCGCTTTGGCGAGCGCGTCAGTTTGCTAATTTTGCCGGTTTCGCTGGTGGTGGGCGTCAGCTTGATGGCCCTCACCGGAACTACCTCCGCCAGCGTGCTAATGCTCTTTTGGGGCGCAGTTGTGGTTAAATTATTGGACATGTCCCTGGGATTCTCGGTCGACCGCTCGGCCCAAGTGCTGCTCTACCAGCCTTTGCCACCCACCCAACGCGGGCAGGTGCAGGCCCTGGCCGAAGGCATGTTTCAGCCTTTCGCCAACGGCCTGACGGGCGTGGTACTGTTGGTGCTGGCCGCGCTTTTCGGCAGCAACCGCATGCCTATGTTGTACGCGCTTTCTATCATCGTGATTATCTGGCTGGTGGTTGCTATCGCCCTGGGGCGCGAATACCCCCAGATGCTGATGAAAGCCCTCTCCCGGCGGCACCTGGGCGATGCCAACCTGCCGGTCGCCGACCGTGCGAGCGTGGAAGTTTTGCAGCAAGGCTTGCATAACCCACACCCCGGCGTGGTGATTTACGCCATGCACCTGCTCAAAGACCTCGATCCCGCGGCGCTCGAAAAGGCCCTCCCCGGCTTATTGGAGCATCCTACGCCCGAAGTGCGCCAGGAAACCCTGGCACAAATCGAATCCCTGAAGTTCATTGGCGCTGTGGAGGCCGTGCGCCAGCGCGTCACAGACGAACCCGACCCGGCCATACGGGGAATGTCCATCCGTACCCTGACCATGCTGGATGGCCGCGAAATCTCTGAAGAGGTGATCCGGTTTTTGGCTGATCCCGAACCGCAGGTGAAGAGGGGGGCGTTGATAGGCTTGCTGCGCAACGGCAGCGATGCGGGACGCGCCGCCGCAAAGGATCATTTATTGGCCTGGACTGATTCCTTGCAGGCCTCCGAGCGGCGGTTGGCCGTCCAGGTTTGGGCTGAAACTGATCCCGAGGAGGCCCGGCCGCCTTTAGAGAAACTACTCAACGATGCCGAGATTCCTGTTCAAAGGGCGGCGCTGCAAACGGCGGGCCGCCTGCAAATTGCGGCACTTTGGCCGCTGGTGCTGCAAAAACTGGAAGGGCGCGCCACGCGCAAAGCCGCGGCTGCGGCCCTGGTGACAAGCGGGGATCAAATTATCCCGGAACTGGCCGCGAGTTTCGCGGATTGTGCAGATTGCACGGAACTACAGCTTGAATTCGTCAAAGTGATGCAGCGCATCGGCAGCGATCAAGCCGTCCGTTGGCTGCAAACTCAAATAACGCATCCCACGCCTGAAATCCGCACAGAAGTGTTGGAGGCGTTGAGTCATCTCCAGTATCAGCCCCAGGGTGCGCAAGTCAACCAAATTTCCGCGCAAATCAAAGCCGAAGCCGCCCAACAAGCGGAGCTTTATGCCATCCTGGTAGACATTGGCGATAGTGAGAAGACGGCGCTGTTGCGCGGTACGCTGGCAGAGAAAATCCGCCAAGGTTTGGAGCGCATCTTTTACCTGCTCTCGTTTTTATACGAGCGCCGGGCCATTTTGAACGCCCGCGATAACCTTTGGCTGGCTTCGGGCGAGAAGAAATCTTACGCATTGGAGATGATCGACGTTGCGGTCGCGCCCGCGTTGAAAAAGATGGTGATGCCCTTGCTGGCCAATGCCTCCAACGCTGAAAAACTTGGGCAGCTTGGGGTTATTTTTCCGCAGCAACAAAAAAGCGCCTCAGAGCGCCTGAAAGAAATCACGAACGATAAAGAGGCTCGCTTTAGTGCCTGGACAAAAACTTGCGCGCGTTACGCTGCCGGAGAATCCCCGGATATGGCCTTGAACGAAATGGAGAAAACCATGTTGAGTAACATTGAGAAAGTTTTGGCGCTGAAACAAGTTGGCATTTTTACAGAGACATCCAACGAAACCCTGGCACAGATTGCCCAACTTTTGGATGAAGTTTCTTACAGTGATGGGAAAGCCATTTTCGAGAAGGGTGATTTGGGCGACAGCATGTACATCATTATCGCAGGCGAAGTGCGCGTCCATGATGGCGAGCGCACGCTAAACCATTTGAAAACCGGCGATGTTTTTGGCGAAAGTGCCGTTTTAGATGCTGAGCCGCGTATGGCCTCGATTACCGCCGTGGCTGAAACCCAATTGCTGCGCCTCTCGCAAGAAGATTTGTACGAGGTGATGGAAGCGCAAAGCGAGGTCTCGCGCGGCATCATTCGGGTGTTATCCAAACATTTGCGCGATCGCGTCAAAGATTTAAATGATTTGAGTTCCTAGCATCAACCGCGGATACGGCTGGTAGGAACCGGCTTTGCAAGGCGGCATCGAGTTTCTTCGTTGCCCCATCAACCAAAACTTCAATCGTTTTGCTTTAGGAGGCCAACGATGGTTTGCTGTTTAATCTCTCGAATCCAATCTATATTTACGCGTCGATTTTGGCAGTCGGGTCGCTTTGATAACGTGCCGATTTTAGGATTAAGGCTAATTAAGGTCAAAACCAAAAGTCGAACGGATATACCAGAAACCCATCAACCAAACCCGTCAAGCAAACCATCTGCCGGAAAGATGGTTGCAGGGAGTGGGAGTATCTCCAAGGCGATTCTGCTGGCTCTTCTAGGGGTCGCACTGCTCCTGCTCTCATTCAACCATAGTACCCAAGGCGTGCAAGCGAGTTCGCCTGCGAGCGCCGGCCCAGAATATGGGGTCATCTCTGATACCGATTTCACGTCTTCACCTTCGATCCCGAATCTGGCTGGCCTGCCCATTGAGATTGATGCTATTTTGCCGCTCTTTCAGGAAGTTCGCAGCCCGGCCTGGGGCGATTACGATGGTGATGGCGATCTCGATTTGGCTCTGGCCTTTGCCATGGAAAGCGACAAGTACAGCCAGGTTTATCGCAATGACGGAGATGGCAATCTTGCGCTGGCATGGGAAATGCCCCTCATCGCCACGGAGCCATACGCCAATCAAATGCAAGCCTACAGTGTGGCCTGGGGCGATTACGATGGCGATGGCGATCTCGATCTCGTGTTTGGCGGGTATCGAGTTGGAAACTATCCGTTTTTAAGGCTTTACCGCAATGATGGGCAATCTACCAGCGATGAACCGATCTTTACCGAAGTTCTCGAATTAACCCCCGCTTGGGGCACCAGTTTCACCACCCGCAGCCTGGCCTGGGGCGATTATGATGACGATGGTGATCTCGATTTAGCAGTGGGCAACGATGGTTATCCTAATTTGATATACCGCAATCATGGAGACGGCACCTTTACCCTGAACTGGACGGCACCCGTTTCGCAAAGCACCTGGAGTGTTGCCTGGGGGGATGTGGATAGCGATGGTGATCTGGATTTGGTGGTAGGAAATGCTGACACGCCGAATCGCATCTACCGCAACGAGGCAGGAGTATTATCTCTGGGCTGGGAAGCAGCGGTGAGCCAAAACACCCACAGCCTCGCCTTAGGCGATTACGATGGGGATGGTGATTTGGATCTGGCAGCCGGGAATACCTTGGGGAACCCCAATCAGGTTTTTCGCAATAATGGGCCATCTTTGGTGGATCCCGCAAAATTAGATTTCACGCTCGATTGGACAGCCACGATCACTGTGCCCACCCAAGTGATTGCCTGGGCTGATCTGGATAACGATCATGATCTCGATTTGCTGGTTGGGCACGCGGCCAACAGCGGTGACCAGAGCAACGAAATTTATACCAATGAAGGCAGTTCAGGCGCAGGTTGGATTTTCAACCAGGCCTGGACCTCGATTGCCTACCCCACCATTGGCCTGGCACCCGGGGATATCGATGCCGATGGCGACCAGGATTTCTTCGTGGCCAATTGGGGCCGCCTTGGCGAAATTTACCGTAACCAGGCCAGCAGCGTTTTCGTCGACTCGCCACCCTTGCCGACCATCTTTGCCACGATTCTAAGCCGCGCTTGGGGCGATATTGACAATGATGGCGATTTAGATTTGGTTTTTGGGGTGAATGGGGCACAGCCGAGACGCTTGCTAAACCGGGGGAATGGCACCTTCAGCATAGCCAACATTGCTGCCCAAACCATGCGCACCCGCGGTATTGCCCTAGGCGATTATGATGGCGATGGTGATCTNNGATGGCGATCTCGACCTGGCCGTGGGCAACCTGGGTCTGGGCAGCGGAGGGCAGGCCAACCAGATTTACCGTAACGATGGCAGCAACACCTTCGTCGCGGTCTGGACTTCGCCAGATAGCAACCAAACGCGCAGCCTGGCCTGGGCCGATTTTGACAGCGATGGCGATCTTGATCTGGCGGTTGGCAATTACGATGCCCCCAACCAGATTTACCGCAACGACACCCAACCCGGTGATTTAGCTCCCACTCTAACATTGATTTGGGAA
>DOTA01000375.1 GCA_003513015.1 Chloroflexota bacterium | reverse complement strand
TGGGCGACCTGGATGGGGACGGCGATCTGGATGCCGTCATCGCCAATACGAATGGCCAAGCGCAAGAAGTCTGGTTGAACAACGGCTCTGGTGGTTTTGGAGCTGCGGCTCACGATAGCTTTGGCGCAGGCGATAGTTACTCTGTAGCTTTGGGAGATGTAGATGGAGATGGCGATTTGGATGCTGTCATTGCCAATTACTCTGGTCAAGCACAAGAAGTCTGGCTCAACGATGGTGGTGGCGGCTTTGGGGTTGCAGCTTACGATAGCTTTGGCGCGGGCGATAGCTATTCAGTTGCCTTGGGAGATCTGGATGGGGATAGTGACCTGGATGCCGTTATCGCCAATAGCGGTGGCACTCAACCACAAGAAGTTTGGCTGAATGATGGACAGGGCGGCTTCGATGCTGCGACACCGGCCGGCTTTGGAACGGGTTACGGCGTTTCGGTGGCCTTGGGGGATCTCGATGGGGATGGCGATCTGGATGCTGTCATCGCCAATATTGGCGGTCAAGCGCAAGAAAGCTGGCTCAACCAAAATCAGGTTGATTTGAGCATTCAAACAACCGCTGAACCTTACATCGCCGCGCCTGGCAACCCCCTCACCTTTACCCTGGATTACAAAAATAACGGCCCCAACCTCGCCACGCAAGTGGTCATCACCGATGCGATCCCCGCGAATGTGATCGACACAACGGTTTCCAGCAGTGGCGCAGCCATCACCCAAATCGGTACTGCACCCAATTACGCCTGGTCGGTTGCTGATTTGAGTCCCGGTCAGGGTGGCACTATCATCATCCAAGGTTTCATTGCTAGCCCACAAGCTGCCGGAACTTTTCTCAATATCGCTAGTATTGCCACTGTCGTATCGGATACAAATATCGCCAACAATACCAGTTCGGCCACGGTTGTAGTGCCGAATGTTCCCCCTCAGGTCACTGCCGAATTTTATGCCGCTCAACAAAACACTACCCTGGATGTCGCCGCGCCTGGGGTTCTGAACAATGACTCCGACCCTAACGGTGATCCCGTTTTTGCTGGTTTGCTCAACACCCCCTCAGTCGGTACCCTTAATCTCAATGCCAATGGCGCTTTCACCTACAACCCTGCCACGGATCAGGTTGGCACCGTCACCTTCGACTATGTCGCCTACGACGGCCCTCTGGCCGAACAAAACTTGCTCGGTCTGTGGAAATTCGATGAAGGCAGCGGTACCAACGCCGCCGATGCCTCCGGCAACGGGAATGCTGGCACCCTCCTCAACGGCCCCACATGGTTAACCGCTACCCCAGCTGTGCAATTCGCTGATCCCTACGCCATCAGTTTCGATGGCATAGATGATTATCTGCAACTCCCCCCTAATTTTCCCAATACAGACGATTTTTCCTTCGCCGCCTGGATTTATTGGCGCGGCGGCGGTGCCTGGCAGCGCATCTTCGATTTTGGGCCGGATACACAATACAATATGTTTCTGACACCCCGCAGTGATGCTGGAACCCTGCGTTTTGCGATTACCACAAATTTTAAGGGAGGCGAGCAGTTGCTAAACGCCCCCTCCGCTTTACCTGAAAACCAATGGGTTCATGTGGCCCTGACCCTGGAAGGGGATACCGGCAAACTTTGGATCGATGGCGTTATGCAAGATACCCAAACCATCACCCTCAACCCCTCCGATATTGTCAGCAGGCCCAATAGCAACACTTGGCTGGGGAAATCGAACTACTCTGACCCCTACTTGAACGGCAGCCTGGATGAGGTCCGCATTTACGGGCGCGCCCTCAGCGAGATCGAAATCGCTACCCTCGCTAGCGGCCAGCCCTCCACCGCCGGGCTGAGCGATACTGCTACCGCCTCCATCGTGGTGCAACCCGCTGTTCCCCAGGCTGATTTGTATCTCAAATCTCTGCGCCTCGTTCCCGATCAAGTTTGCCGCGGCCAGCAGTTTGCCGTTATCTTCGAACACAGCAATCTGGGCAACCTGGCGGTTGGCGCGCATACCGTCACCTTTTTCAACGAATCCAGCCCCAATAGCTTCATCAACCCCATTGGCAGCGCCCCCATCCCCAGCGCCGCACCCTGGCAAGATCAGCATTTTGGCTTTAACACCAATAGCTACCTCACCGGCACACGTTACCTCACGCTTTACGCCGATTTCGACAACCTGATCTCCGAATTTGACGAAGCCAACAACTTCAAAACCATTCCCATCACCGTCACCCTCGACCCGGCTCCTACCGGTATGCTGCTCATCAACGGCGGCGCAGACCTCACCAACGATCCCACCCTGACTCTCAGCCTGCAAGCTGTTGATAGCGGCGCGTGTGCCACCAGCGTGGCGGCGATGCGCTTTGCTTATGGCGGCAACCTCACCCCCTGGGAACCCTACACCACTACCAAAACTCTTACCCTGTCCGCCGACGGTCCAAATTTGCGGGTCGAAGTGCAATTTCGTGACCAGCACGGCAACGCCAGCCCCTTCATCGGCGCTCAAATTACGCTCGATAGCATCCCGCCCGCTACCAGTGTCAACGCCCCCGGCGGCAACACCAGCGCGGCCCAATTTGCCGTCGAATGGCAGGGGCAAGATCAACTCAGCGGTCTGGATTATTTTGATGTGCAGGTCAAAATGGATGAGGATACCTGGCTGGATTGGATCACCAGCACCCAGGCCATTTCCGCCACCTTCACGGATGCTCAACCCTCGCACCGTTACTGCTTCCGTTCCCGCGGGGTTGACGCGGCCCAAAATGTGGAACCGTACCCCGAGGGGTTGGGGGATACCTGCCTGTGGGTTACGGAACCGGCTTCAGGGGTTGACCTGCACGTGGAAAATATTGAATTCACCCAGGCCATCCAAACCCCGGCCAACAGCGTCCCCCTGGTGACGGGCAAACCTTTGCTGGTGCGCGCCACCCTCGGTTCCAGCCCTGATTCTCCTGCTTTAGGCGGGGTGAGTGGTCTATTGCATGTTTCCCGCAATGGACAGGCGCTCCCCGGCTCCCCGTTATCCCCCCCAAATGAGATTACCATTTACCCAAATCCGGTACCGGATTTGGGNNGAAATCGACGCGCTGCGCGCCGCCGAACTGCCAAACCCCGCGGCTTACCAAAAATACCTGGGGTTGGTGCCGTACCCATCAGACTATGCCGCTGCCGAGATGGGACTGGCCCAACAACCTGGGGTCAGTGCGGCGCTTTTGGCCGCTCCCGGAAACGAGTGGCTGGCAGCCCGCTACCTGGCCTACACCTTCGGGCGGCAAGATGTTGCTTCGAGTTGCAACACGCCTCCCAACCCCGACCCGGCTTACCCTTACCCCGATGGGGGTATCCAGTACCCCGGCTGGAATTATGGAGATGGGTTTGTGCCCGGTGCCACCCCCGAACTGCTGGCGGGGTGCAACGCGGGCTGGATTTCGGATTACACCTATCGAGCCTTGTATGAGCAGTTGGTTCCTGTGAACCCCGTTGTGGCGTTGGGGCAGTCGGGCGCGGCATTACCAGCCTTCACACCGCAACTACCCGATTTTGTGCAGCCTTTGTCGGTAAACTCGGCCAGTGTGGACAGCGGAAGTTTGTTGGTGACAGGCCGTGTCGCCCTTGATGGCTCTACCGGGCGGTTTTTAGCAGCTTTTGAATTGCCAGAAAACCGCGGAACCAGTTTTATACAGCAAGGTGATTTCCGGGTGGTGTTGATCGACAAAAACGGCCATGAGGCCGCCCTGCGCACCTGGAATCCTGACACAACGAATCTGGGGCCGAATAGCCCCCAGCCCTTTGCCTTCACCTTCAACAATCCCCCTGATTTGAGCGCCGTGCGCCTGTATTACCAGGATACCCTGTTGGATGAACTCACCCCTGGCACACCGCCTACCGTGACCATCACCTCCCCCGCGCCGCCGCTGACGAGTACGAACACCTACACGCTGACGTGGGGGCCAACTCCGTCAGAATCAACCTTTTTGGTGCGTTACTCGCGCGATCACGGAGCCACCTGGCAAACGCTAAGCGCTCCCATCATCGGCAATGCCTACCCGGTGGATTTGTCTACGCTGCCCGGCACGGATCACGGCATCTTCGAAGTAATCGCCAGCACCGGGTTAGAGAGCGCCGCCGCGCAACTTTCCGGTTTTGCCCTGGAAAACAAAGCCCCGGTGGTGCGCATCTTCACGCCCAAAGCGGATGCACCATTTGGGGGCAGCCTCACTTTTTCGGGCAGCGCCTTCGATCTCGAAGATGGCTGGCTGGCTCCCGGTCAACTCAGTTGGCTGGGCGATCAAGATGGCGTTTTGGGTACGGGCTACACTTTGAATGCGCTGCTCACCCCCGGTTTGCAGCGCATCACCCTGCAAGTGCTGGATAGCAGCGCCCAGGTAGGCCAGGACGAGCGCGCCAACTTCACACAAATTTTCTTGCCCCTGGTCAAGCGTTAGCGGTAGAATGATGGAAACCCTTTTTCACCACAAAGTTTTTCCTTTGTAACTTTGTGGTGAAATATTATCTACCCACCTGAGCTTGAATCACACCTTTGGAGTGAAATCATGTTCCTTGCCCCCGCTCAGCCCTCTGCCCCTTTCGATGCCAATTTTTTCCCTCAGCAGGTGCTTTTGTTGAGTGTGGGCGAAAATATGATGCCCATGGGGTATTGGACGGTGATCTCTAAAGAACCCTTTCGTTTTCTGATCTGCATGCAATTGGGCAATTACACGCTTGAATTGCTGCGCCAGCACCGTGAAGCCGCTCTGCATTGCATGCCCTGGAGCGAGCGCGAACGCGTCATCAAAGCCGGGCACCTCAGCGGGCGCGACGGCCCCAAAGCCCCGCGCCTGGGCTTTAACCTGATCCCCGCGGCCAAATTGGCGCATACCCAACTGGTGGAGGGTGCCCATGTCACCTATGAAACTGTGGTTTTTCAGGAACTCGAGGGACTTTCGCACGAATTTGCCCTCTTTGTCTTAGATGTAGTCGCTACTCACGGCAAAATCAGCCCCCTGCGCCGCAGCCCGATTTTGTTTCTCAGCCAGAAAGATTTTGCCACCCTGGGGGAAAAATATCACTACCGCCCCCCCGCCTGGTAGCCGCGCCTATTTCCGTTTGAGCATCCCGTAGAAAATTATCCCCACCAAAAAACCCAACGAAAGCAGCACCGTGACCACCACCAGCGGTTGCTGACCTTCGGAAACAGTGACCACCTCAGGCGTGGGGGTTGGCGTGGGATTCACGATCACAACCGGTCGGGTGGCTTGGATATTCGCACCTGGGGTGCGCGTGGCTTTGGGAGATCGTTCCGTTTTTGTGGGGGCGAGAGTCACCTCTGGGGTTGGGGCTGTTTCCGTTATGGAGGTTTCACCCGCGGGCCGGATGATGACCCATTCCTTGGGGTAAATCACTTCATTTTGGCTGTAGCCGTTATAACGGATAAGATCTGCCAGCGGAACGCCGTAAGTTTGGGCAATCCCGCTCAGGGTTTGACCGTACCCCACCACATGGATGATCGCGCCATCGGCCCGCGGGGTGGAGATCACAAAGGGGTCGTAGGAAACCGCCGTCGGGCCGGGGAGCTTGGTCGCCCCGGGAACAGGAGTCGCGCCAGGTACGCTGGTGGCCTTGGGCTTGGATCCCACATAATAGCCGGTATCCACTGTGAAATAGGTGCTTTTACCCGAGGTGGCTACGCCCGCGCCGATGTAGATGGCGTTGGGGTTGAGCATGGTGTGCAGGTGGGCAGAATCTTGCCAAAAATCGTAAATGGCAGTTTCGAGGGTGACTTTGTAACCCCCGGCAATATTTTCGGAGACAAAAGCTGTGGCACCCTCGCCAAATCCCCAGGCGTAAGCCCGATCAAGGGGTTGGCTGCCGCCGGAGCCGGTATGCGTTACTTGGCCGATGGCGGCCTGATAATCGCTGTGGGCTTGTGCCGCGCCCATCAGGGAGTAATCCACTTCCAGGGCGGGCAGGCCGTTGGCCGTGCGGAAAGCGTTGACCGCCGCAATAACCTGTGAGGGGGTTTCAACCTGTTGCGGAACCGGCAATGGGGCCATCCCCAGGGTCAGCAAGATGCCGATTAAGGCTCCTAAAATCCAAATTTTGCGCATCATATTAGGCAATCATACTCCTAAAAAGTGAAAACTAGCTTAGTAGACGGCAGCCGCCCAGAGCCGGTTCCGGGAAGAAATGGTGCTTTTTTGCCAGTTGTGTTTGGCGAAAAGTTGATCTATACTGTTTAACAACATCGGCTGCCCAGGGAATTGGGGCGCTTGCTATTCAATATTTTTCATGATGAAGAGGTACTCGAAAAAAGAAAATGAATCAAAAAATTGAATTCACTCGCAATTACTCGGATCGCAGCACCAATCAGGGTTTTCAGTTTGAGTTTTTTTGCGACCGCTGTAGCACGGGTTATCGCACGCGTTTTCTGCCTTCCACGATTGGCACGGTCACTAATGCGCTGGATGCTGCCAGCGGCCTTTTTGGTGGTTTGCTGGGCCGGGCAGCAAATTTAGGGGAGCGGGCGCGCTCGGCTACCTGGGAAAAAGCGCACGATGATGCTTTTACCAAAGCGATGGAAGAATTGAAACCTGATTTCGTGCAATGCCCGCGCTGTTCTTCGTGGGTTTGCCGTAAAAGCTGTTGGAACAATCAGAAGGGGTTGTGTAAACAGTGCGCTCCCGATTTAGGTGTGGAAATGGCCGCCTCGCAGGCCAGCCGCACCGTGGAAGAAATTTGGGCGCATTCCCAAATGGCGGAAGAAGATCGCACCATGCTCAAAGAAGAAAGCTGGCGGCAGGGGGTAAGAGCCACTTGCCCAAGCTGCAACGCCCCGCTGGCGAATAATGCCAAATTCTGCCCGGAGTGCGGCGCGAAGATTCAAAGTGAAGCTCATTGCACCGAATGCGGCGCGAAACTGGCTGCAGGCGCGAAGTTCTGTGCAGAGTGCGGCACCAAGGTTTAGCCAAACATAAAGTTAAGCAAAAGAAACCGAGTTTCCCCCAAAAACTCGGTTTCTTTTTTTACAGGTGAAAACTTCAGGGGTGCTTTGTCAGTGGCAATT
>DOTA01000388.1:259-3343 GCA_003513015.1 Chloroflexota bacterium | reverse complement strand
TTTCACAGTTTGGGCGCATAATATTGAAACCATCCTGTTAGCGACTTTCTTTGGCTTGATCTCATTCGGCGTGCTGGGTAGTTTGCTAATTATGCTGCCTTTCCTCGTTATCGGATACCTTACGGGTATCCTTACAACGGTTGGTGTCCCCGCCGGACTATTTGTGGCTGCCGCGGTACTCCCGCATGGCGTAATGGAGATTCCGGCTATTTTATTGGCNNCTGGCAATCCCATCGTCCGCTTGCAGCAAGCTGGCATTAATCCGGATAGCCTGACAGATTTATTTCTCACCCACTTTCATCCCGACCATGTTTCGGGCGTGCCCTCCCTGTTGATGAGCATGTGGTTGCTGGGTCGCCGTACCCCACTCGACATCTATGGCTTGCACTACACCCTCGATCGCGTTGAACAACTCATGGGTTTCTACGATTGGGAACACTGGCCCGATTTCTTCCCGGTTATTTTCCATCGCTTGCCGGCCGAACCCCTGACTCTGGCGTTGGCTTGCGATGAATTCCGGATTTTTTCTTCCCCGGTTCAGCACCTGATTCCCACCATTGGCCTGCGCATCGAAAACGCAAAAACTGCCCGAGTTTTGGCCTATTCCTGTGATACTCAACCTTGCAATGCCGTTGGAGAATTGGCCCAAAACGCAGATATTCTGATTCATGAATCAGCCGGATCATTAACAGGGCATACCTCCGCCACACAAGCAGGGGAAATCGCCGCGCGGGCCGAGGTGGGTTCCCTTTACCTGATTCACTACAACCCCCAAGAAAAAAATCTGGTTGCCGAGGCCCAAACAAAGTTTTTCGGCCCCGTAACCCAGGCCGAAGATTTTATGAAATTGGAATTTTAGGGGGGTGCCTGAAACTACCAAAGAAAAAGCACACTGGCTTGTCGAAGTGTGCTTTTTTGATTGAAATTTATCATGGAGTTTACCAACCATCCAGAAACGGTTCCCATTCCTGATTTTCTTTGGCATGCCGCTCAAAAATATACTGTGCTGAGAGCGATGGCTCGCGTGGAATGCTCCGCAGGCGCATCCCCGCTTGTTCGAGCGTGCGCCCGCCCTTCAGATGGTTGCAGGCTGAACAGGCTGTCACCAGATTCTCCCAGGAATGTTCGCCTCCCAAATGTTTGGGAATCACATGATCCAGCGTGAGATTCCCGGTGCGGCTGCCGCAATACTGGCAGGTGTAGCCATCCCTGCGGAAGATTTCGCGACGGTTGAAGGTCACCCGCGGCCGAGGGCGTTTCACCATCGCACCCAGGCGAATGATTGAAGGGCGTTGAAAAGTCTCCGAAACGGTCTGGATATAGCCGCGGCCATTGCTCACCAAACTGGCCTTTCCAGTCAGGATCAAAACAATCGCCCGCCGGCTCGAACAAATATTGATGGGGGCGAAATTAGCGTTGAGCACCAGCACCGGCTCGTTCATCATTCCCTTAAATTTCAGCGGACCAAACCCTAGTACGGGTTCGTCATCCGTTTAGCATCCATCTGGGTTCTGTCCCAGATTTCGCGGAATTATAGCATGAGTTTAACGGAATTCGTAAAAAAAATCGGGCAGAATAGAACGAATGTCCCATCCTGCCCGAGGATCAAAAAACTGGGTTTTGAGCGCCTAAAACTTACTGATTGGCTTCGGTTTTGACCAGCACTAATGCGCCGTTTTGCAACGCGTAATGATAGATGGTCAACTGGGTCGGGCAGCACATGGGATCATCCGGCCCTTGGGTGAGCAGATCAACAACAATTTCGCCATTTTCGGTGCGGATGTTTTTGATCTGTACCCGGTCACCCAATTGGGTGGTGGCAACATTGGTGAGCGCTTCGCCTTGCTTTCGCACCACAGCTAAATCATAAAAAGTTCCCGAACCACCGGCATCACTAACGAGAATGACCGCGGCTTCTTCGCTACCATCGCCATCGAGATCGCCAAAGGCCGCGAAATTCGTCAGCCTGACCACCAACTCGGAGGCGGAGCCTTCCACGATGGGTGCGCGGTATTCTCCATTGGAGAGTTGTACCACCCCAGCGGTAGCGAATTCATTCAGGAAGGAGGCGTTAGCAAGCTCCTCGCGGGTGAAAGAAACCGTTGTGGAATAGGGATCAACCTGAAATACCAGGATGGAATTCCCATCGGCATCGAACAAATTTAGCTGATTATTCTCGTCAATTTCATAGCTGTTCACCAATCCCAAAGTAGGCAGATAGGTGTCCTCGATCATCATCTGGGCATCCGGGCACATCATCATCGTGGAACCCAACGGCCCTGGAATTTGGAGTTGGTCGCCATCCAGTTGGTAAGTGCCAAAATAACGGTTGCAGCCCGCGCTCCCGGCAACTCTCAAATCTTCGGGGAAGAAGGTAGCCGTTACCTGATAAATTGCCAACGCCGAGTTGAGTGAGCCATCCGCCAGACTGGTGAGCTGCCAGGCCATATTTTCAAGGCTTACTTCAGCCGCTGCCTGGGGTTGGAAGGTGACGGCAACTTCATCTTGCGCCACAATGCTGCCATCTTTGGGCGAGGTGGCAAAAGCCACGATCTTGCCGGAGGTGGCCGCGTCAACTGAGATGGTTAGTGCCACTTCCCAGGGACCTTCGCCGCCTGTGCCAGCCTCGGGTGATTGGATAATGGTGGGTTGTAGGGCCAGTTCGTTGCCAGCAGCATCTACAATTTTCACAACTACGTTGCCTTCAAATAACGCGCCCCCCATGCCGCTGACCAAGATTGGCTGGCTGGCATCGAGCACCGCGCCCTCGGTGGGCTGCTCGATGGTAATGTATTGGGCGGGTTCCGCCGGGGATTCTACTTTTTCAGCAGGGCCGGCGTTTTCGAAGCGCATCTCACCAGCGTCATCTTTGAGGGTCAGCACCAGTTGATCGCCGCGCAGGCCGAAGCCGCCCACCTGACCCATGAAGGCCATATAGAGATCGTAGAGTGATTCCGCATCGCACATTGCCATGGTGGTCATCATCGGGCCAAACTGCAAGGTGCTGCCATCAACGGTGTAGGAGCCGCCGCCGTTGTTGCAATCGGCTTTCAGACTGAAGGTACCATCCTCCCAAAAGGAGAT
>DOTA01000388.1:0-127 GCA_003513015.1 Chloroflexota bacterium | reverse complement strand
CGGGTTCCGATCTTAACTCAATTCTTATGTTTCAAACCGGGCTGTCTGAGAAAACCACAACCGCCTATGCTGTGATGCAAAGACGGTTTTAGTGATTTGAACTGTAAAACGATTATTCCTGAATGAC
>DOTA01000310.1 GCA_003513015.1 Chloroflexota bacterium | reverse complement strand
TCCAACACGCACTGGCACTATCTTGAACATGCGGCAGCCATCGAAAAGTGGTTGGACACCCTGGATTGAGATTCACCCCAGTCCCCACGGCACCCGGCCCCAGCGCGAATTTCGTAACGCAAAGTTTTTCAGCCGCGGTAAAATATGTAACTTTTATCACAATTCCGCTAACGCGGGAACTCAGGAAATTTGAAACGCTATGGAAAAGAAACAGAAGTTAATTGGGGTAGTTAGTTTGCTTATTTTCGCGTTGGGGATTACCCTGGCCCTGGTGATTGCCGTTGGCATTGTTTGGGGCGATTTTGAAGCTGCCCTGTTCGATCCGGGTATCTCAGCTGATTCTACACTCCGGGGGTTTCGGTGCCCGGTAGCGATCACCACCCACGAGGTGGGGAAAATCTCTGCTACCCTGAAAAACTCCACCGATCGCGATAAGAGCTTTTACGTGCGCGCCCACATCACCGAAGGCTATGTTTTATTCAAACGCGAGATCAATATGCAAGTGCCGGTAGCCGCGGGAGATAAAGAGCAAATATCTTGGGAAATTTACCCGGAAGATGCGGTTTATCACCGGCTGGTGCTTTTCAGGGTTTACGTGAATGCCTCTTATCCGGATCCATCGCGGGGGAATTTGTGCGGTGTGCTGGTCGTTGATTTTCCCGGTTTGACGGGTGGTCAGCTATTTATCCTGTCCGTGGCCTTGAGCTTGGCTGCGGTGATCGGTGGCAGATATTTTTGGCGGAAGAGCAACCCTAACATTAACTCAAAAAATGCCAAAAGCGTTAGTTCTGCCATAACCGGGCTAGCTTTCATGGTGTATTTCACCATGTTGATCGGTTATTTAGGGTTATGGATTTTCGGGGTTTTGCTCGTGGCAATTACCGTTTTGATGATTGGTGTGATTTTGGGGCGTTTTGTGTTCGCGATCTGATTGTAAAAAAATCGAGGTCTGTTGCGGACTTCATCCGCAACAGACCTCACAAATCAACACAGGACTTAATTTTTTAGCAAAGCCAGCAAGCGTTCCGGTTGGTGGGCAAACGCCTCCAACGGGATTTCGCCGCGCGTGAGTTGCAGCAAAGTTTCGGTCAGCAACCGGTTGACCGGGGTAGCCACGCCCACTTCTTCCCCGGCACGCACCACGGCCCCATTAAGATAATCAACTTCGGATTTGCCGCGCCCGCTGTGCAAGTCAATGTGGAAGGATGGCATTTTCGCCCCGCGCCCGCCGCCCGCCGCTTTCTGTAACAGAGGGCGAGAAATAACTAAGGGCAAATAGCGCACCGCAAAAGCCAGCAAACGCACGGGCGTGCCGGGCAAATCGACAACGCCGATATTTTGCGCCCGCATCACCCCCAGGGTTTCACGCAGTTGCTCGATCTCGATGCGGTACAGACGGGGGTCCGCAAAAATCTTCGCCGGGGGCAGATCCAAAATGGCGGAGGTGGCATTGGAGATCAGGTTGGTGAGCATCTTCGACCATTTCATATCATCCGCTTTGGGAAATAATTGGGCGTTCAATCCAGCCCCATCCAGCGCGGCAACCAACCGTTCCGACAAGGGATGCCCGGCAGCCACGCCCACCCCACGCAGGCGCTCGCAAATGATGTCACCCGCGGCGCGGCGGCCCACGGCGGTGGTTACCGTCCCGGTGATGACTTTCTCGGAGCCGAGAGCCGCTTCGAGGGCGAGTTCGTTGGCAACGCCGTTGGATAGGCACAAGATAGAGGGGAGCGGGGAATTGAGAGTAGAGAGAGACTCAATAAAAGCCGGTGTATCGTAGGATTTGAGGGCGAAGAGGGCGATGTCAAAATCCCCCAGGCTGAGAGCTGCCTCCATGGACGGGAGCACCTGCGGTTCCGGGAGGTGGTGGTCGCCATCCGCGAGGGTCAGATGCAACCCGCGGGATTTCAGTTCCGCCGCGATTTCGGGCCGTTCCACAAACACCACTTCATGCCCCTGCAAAGCCAGGCTGCCGCCAATATAGGTACCAATGGCACCGGCACCAATCGAGAGTACACGCAATTGATCCATGTTATTCACCTTCGTCATCCGGCCAGTGCGGGCGCTGATTGACGCCGTGCACGGTCCATTGATGGTTGCTGGGGCGATACGTGAGGCTGACAAAGGAGGTGTTGCGGAAGCGGAAGCGCGCCCCCTGGAAGTTGGCCTGCGGCGTGATGCCCAGCAACGCCCGCAGCGTCATGTTGAGAATTGCGCCGTGCGAAACAACCAGATAGCGCGCGGGAGAACGATGCAGGATGCTTTGAATAGCACGGCCACCGCGCATATAAAGTTCCCATTCGCTTTCGCCAGTTTGCCCGATGCGCTGGTAAATAGGCTGGAAGGCGGGATAAGGATAGCGCAGGCGGGCTTCATCCTGGTGCAAACCAGCATAAACGCCATTATCGCGCTCCAACCACAGGGAATCGTATTCGATTTCGAGGCCTAGCACACCGGCCAAAATTTCAGCCGTTTCACGCGTGCGGCTTTGCGGGCTGGCTACGCAATAATCGAAAATCTGCCCATGCGCTTGCCAGTATTCAGCCAAGGCGGCGGCTTGTTGGCGACCGCGCTCGGTGAGTGGGAAATCGGCCTGTCCCTGATGGTAACCTTGGGCGTTGCCCACAGATTCGGCGTGGCGCAGTAAGGTGATGTTGAAGATGGGGTTTTCGTCAGACATGGGGCTGATTTTACCATCAGACCTGTTCCTGACAAACATAAGAGATATGCAGATGACACGGATTCACATGGATTTCACGAAAGCGGCTTGAAATTGATAAAATTTCTGATCCCAATCAAAACTGAATTTTTAGTGAAGCAATGCTGTCCGGAGATTTTCTCTTGTGAGGGTGAAAAACAAATACCTAATCGAACAAAAAAGGTCAAGACTATTTTCAAAAAATGATCCAGACCTTTTCACCACTTGAAACGTATCTGATGGAATAATGCCGAGCTCTGCTTTTTAGCCGCCTCAAGCCCAATCTTTGGCTCCTCGCAGAAAGACTTCACCCGGCATGGGCTTTTTGCCAGCAGGCTGGACTTCATCCAAAACCAATAATCCTATGGGGGTACCCAGCGCGGGGAGATTCTCATGGATGGAGTGTTCTCCAATTTTGTGTAATCCCTTACCCTGGGGATGCGCCGCCAGCACCTTGAGAGGGGTACCTGACGATTGGAAATATGTCCCTGGCCAGGGGTTAAAGGCGCGCACCTGGCGCGCCAATTGTTCAGCGGGCTGGTTGAAATCCAACTCGCCATCCGTTTTTTGCAGCATGGGGGCATACGTTGCTAAAGTATCATCCTGGGGTTGGGGCACAAGCTCGCCGCGCAAGTAAACAGGCAGGGTTTCGGCCAGCAATTCGCCCCCCAGGGCGGCCAGTTTCTCAAAGAGAGAACCAGCTGTATCTTCTGGCAAAATTGGGATCGTGCGGCTAACAATCATCGGGCCGGTATCCAGGCCCACATCCATTTTCATGAGGGTGATGCCGGTTTCCATGTCTCCGTGCAAGATGGCAGCGTTGATGGGCGCAGCCCCGCGCCAGCGCGGCAGCAGCGAAGCGTGCACGTTCAGGCAACCATGCGGGGGTAAATCGAGCACCTCAGGTTTCAGGATTTGCCCAAAGGCCGCGACCACGATCAAATCCGGATTCCACGCCCGCAGTTGCGCCATCGCTCCGGGGTCTTTGTGCAACCTTTGGGGTTGCAGGGTGGGGATGCCTAACTCATCGGCTAGGATTTTCACAGGGGGCGGAGTCAACTTCCGGCCGCGCCCGGCGGGGCGCTCCGGTTGGGTAATCACCCCTACAATCTCGAAATTTTCGGCCAGAGATAACAGAGTCGGGACGGAAAAGTCGGGAGACCCCATGAAGACGATTTTTGTGGTTTTCATGGGCAGATTCTAGCATGAAAGCAGGGGAACAGGAATGAAAAGGAGGCAGATATAAACGAAAACAGGGATACACGGATGATCCATGTATCCCTGTCTACTTATTTAGGCAATATCATGCTCTATTGCGAGATGAGGGTCACGCTCCCTGCACCCATTTTGATCGTGATATCCAGGCTAGGGCCGTCACCACTGTGGGTATACAGGCCGCCCGATTGGCCCCACGAGCCTTGGGTATCGACATTGGTAAGGGCACCATCAAAATGTACGGTCACGTTCAGGTTATTGGGAACGCGGATGATCAAACTACTCAAGCCAGTATCAACCCGTACGGTAGCATCGGCTTGCATATCGCCAGAGAAATCCAGTTCGTAGCTACCTGCTCCGCCTTGAAAATCGAGGGAACGAAAATTGGCATTGCCTAATTTGGTGAGCACAACTGAAGAAGCGCCTGTTTCGTAGCGGAACGATTCCATAACGGCCTGGTTGGGTTCAGCAAAATTGAGCTTTACATCTGCAGCGCCATCCATCACACGCAAAGCGGTGAGCGCTAAACCGCCGAGTTCAAACTGCCCAGAGTAGGCACCCGCCGAAATTTTCAAATTGAGGGGACGTTGACTCAATTTGAGATTCCAGGTGTTTTTCATAGTATTTTCAAAGTGGGGAATGCCATTGATTTCCAAATTACCGGTTGAAAGGTCAACTGAATTGCTGGTGACTTCAACTTTGGGCTTCATATCTTCAACGTTGTAGGAGGCGGTGCCTTCGATGAGGGCCTCAGCCCCAGAGTTGATAATCAACTCTCCCGCGCCAAAGGAAAGCGAAACATCCATACTCTGCGCACTTGGGTCAGGATCGGGCACCAGAATATCTTCAGTGACCGTAGGGCTGATTTTGATATTGGTTGTGGGTAAATCGACCGTGAAGCCGCAAGCCAGGGTTGTCAGGGCCAGGGCAGTGAGAAAGATGAAAAGCTTTTGTGGAAACATGTGATACCTCCAGATAGGTTGGGTAGTTGGATCATTTGATCATTTTGTGGTGATCTATGAAGGTATACGCAGATTAGGGGTTTGGGTTGCATCTTCTGGTTATCAAAATAGGGGCGTCATTGAATGACGCCCCTACCCTGAATGCTTAATGAAGCTAAAAAAGTGCAGGTTTAGGTTTACCCCGCCAGCCCTAAATCGGGGGCAATGCGCCGCATAGCGATGATAACGTTACCCACATGCTCCCAGAGTTCGATGCCGAACTCCCGTGCACCTTGTTCGATTTCATCGCGGTTGGCACCGGCTGCAAAGGCTTTATCTTTCCACTTCTTTTTAACGGATTTGACTTCGAGATCGGCGAGGGAACGGGAGGGACGCACCAGGGCCACCGCGGTGATCAGCCCGGTGATTTCGTCACAGGCGAAGAGGGCTTTCTCCATAACGGAATCACGCGGAATTCCGGTATGATCGGCATGACTCAGAACGGCGCGGATGATCTCATCAGGAACGCCGCGTTCCCGCAAAAGCGGTTCCCCGGCCTGGGGGTGTTCATCCAGAGTGGGGTGAATCTCCCAATCAAAATCGTGGAGCAAGCCTGTGAGGCCCCATAGTTCTTCATCTTCCTCAAATATTTGGGCATAAAAGCGCATGGCGGCTTCGACGGCCAGCATGTGGCGCAGCAGGTTTTCATTTTTAATATATTCGTTGACAATCGCCAGGGCTTCTTCCCGGTTCATGATTCGCCTCCGTTGGGGTTGTATGGGATTTGGGTGCTAAAAATGGGTTCTGGATTGCCCAAAATAGGCAACGGCTGAGATACGTACACTTCCCAGAGCGCTACCGGGGTTGCCAGTAATTCGCGTATGTTCCAGTAAAGCCGCGAGCGCTTCAAGAAATAGTGGTTTTGAGCAGCCACGCCAGTGGCCTTAACTCCAAGCTGGTTGCAGGTTATCAAGGCCCGCGGCAGATGGAAACTCTGCGTGACCAAAATGGCTTCATCGAGTTGGAAAATAGCTCGCGCCCGGTAGCAGGTATCGTAGGTGCGCCGCCCGGCGAAATCGAGCACGATGGCCTCAGCGGGCACGCCTAATTCGAGGGCATAATCTTTCATGGCCTGGGGTTCGTTGTAATCCACAAAGCGGTTATCGCCGCTCATCAGCAGCTTTCCCACTTTGCCCGCAAAATAGAGTTGGGCGGCGGTTTCCACCCGGTCGCG
>DOTA01000157.1 GCA_003513015.1 Chloroflexota bacterium | reverse complement strand
GGAATCCAAATTAAATTGTTCGAAGTTCAAAATATTTCCTGTTCTTCAGAAGTCGATTGTGTGTTTTACAGGGGAATTGAGTTTCTTGCTCAAAAACGAAAACAGCGATGGACTGCTGATAATGATAATGTAGTAGGGGTATTATACACTATGAATGCCCTCCCAACCTCGGTGGTTGAGTAGTCCCATCACGCTGCCTGCGCCAGTGCCGCAGGCACAGGTGAGCGGAGCGGTAGCGACACTTGCACCGCACGCAAGTGCAGGTGAGGATGCATTTGCGGTACACTTCAATAAATTCAGTGTGCTAAATTTAGTAAAATCGTGATCTACTGAAATTCTGGAAAATAACCCTATGAGCATTAGCCTTCAAGCCCGCCTGACCAAACAATTTTTGCGCGTTTACTTTAAACGTCTACTGCGCAACCCTTACGATAAACAACGCCAAATCCAAGAGAACTTTAATCGCCGTACTGCCATCATCCCTGCCGGTACCGTTTTTGAAGCTATTTCAGCCGCGGGTATCCCGGCGGTGTGGGTGAAACCAGCCTCGCAGACGCAGGGCGGCCTGATCTTGTATTTTCACGGCGGGGCTTATTTTGCGGGATCCAGTGTGACACATCGGGAGTTTGCGGCTCGGATCGCCAAAGCGACCGGATTGCGCCTGCTTTTGGTGGATTATCGGCTGGCACCGGAGGATCCTTACCCCGCCGCCGTGGAGGATGCCTTCATGGCTTATGGGTGGTTGCAGACCCTGGGGTTTGACCCGGCGAAAATTATTATCGCGGGCGATTCCGCTGGAGGGGGACTGACTCTGGCAACTCTGATTGCCTTGCGTGATGCCGGTGAAACGCTGCCCGCGGGCGCCGTCTGCTTTTCTCCCTGGACAGATCTGACCGTAAGTGGGAGTTCGATTGAACACAACGCCGAAATTGAATTGATGTGCAAGCCTGATTTTCTTAAACATTCTGCGCAGTGGTATGCTCGGGATCATGATCTCAAATCCCCCTTGATTTCACCCTTGTTTGCCGATTTAAGCGGATTACCCCCTTTGATGATTCATGTGGGCACCGAAGAAACCCTGTTGGATGATTCCACACATTTGGCAGCCCGCGCCCAGGCTGCTGGTGTGGATACTACCCTTGAAGTTTGGCCGGGGATGTTCCACATTTTCCCAATCGTAGGATATTTGCCCGAATCCCATAAAGCCTTAAAAATGGTGGGGGAATTTATAAGTCAGCAGCTTGAACCGGTCCAATCAGCCGAGAATTAACTTTGCTATTCCAAATGCCTTGCGATATATAATACCCGCAGTTGAAAATTGAGCTTCCTGCCTTCTAAAAAGCACAATTTTCAACCGAGTGCGGTATAATCAAGTTGTCTGACAACTTGATTATACCGTTTAACCACCCAATCACCCCACGGAGATCCCATGTACACAATTGATCTTTCTATCCATCCTGAGCGCCGCAAACGGGCGATCCAGCGCGCCCGCGAGCGCAATATCATCATCCCAACCTTTGCTCAAATGAAAAATCCCGCGTTGATCCCTGATAAATATAAACAGGAATTAGCCACTATCGGTTTGTGGGATGTGCACCCTCGGAACTTGTTCCGCATTACCTGGCACAACCAACCCCAGGCCAGTGGCGGCGGTTTTGGGGGCGTGAATTACCTGGAATTGCCGGAATCACTCACAGGGGTCCCGGCGCGCATCATCGTCTTGGTAGGCAAATGGTTCCCCACCGGCGCTCATAAAGTTGGGGCGGCCTTTGGCTGCCTCGTCCCCCGCTTAGTCACTGGTCAATTTGATCCCACCAGCCAAAAAGCAGTCTGGCCATCCACGGGAAATTTCTGCCGTGGTGGCGCATATGACTCGGCTCTGCTGGCCTGCGATTCGATTGCGATTTTGCCCGAAGGCATGAGTAAAGAGCGCTTCGACTGGCTGGCAGATATTGCTGGCGAAACCATCAAAACCCCTGGCAGCGAATCCAACGTTAAAGAAATCTTCGATAAGTGCTGGGAATTGCGCGCTTCGGGCCAGGATTTGATGATTTTCAACCAATTTGAAGAGTTTGGTAATTATCTGTGGCATTATGAAGTCACGGGCCACGCCATGGAAGAAGTTTTGCAGCAGGTGATGGGGCCGCACGATCAGTTCCGCGGGATGGCCTCGGCCACCGGTTCGGCCGGGACGATTGCCAGCGGCGATTATCTTAAGCAAATTTTCCCTGATAGCAAAATTGTGGCCAGTGAAGCCTTGCAGTGCCCCACGCTGCTAGAGAACGGTTATGGCGCGCACCGCATCGAGGGCATCGGCGATAAGCACGTTCCCTGGGTTCATAACTCCAAGAATACCGATATGATCGTGGCAATTGACGATAATGCCGTGGTAAATATTTCTCGCTTGTTTAACGAGAAGGTTGGGCGTGAATATCTTGTGAAGCAAGGTGTGCCCCAAGACATTGTGAGCCAGCTTGATCTTTTGGGCTTTTCGGGGATTTCGAATGTACTTTCGGCCATCAAAGCCGCCAAATATTACGAAATGGGCGAAAATGATGTGATGCTCACGGTGTTGACCGACTCGATGGAACTCTATCAATCCCGTTTAACCGAGATGCACGAAGAGTTTGGCGAATATACCGAAACCGTCGCCGCTGCGGATTACGCCCGCTGGCTGCAAGGCGTATCCACCGATAATTTGCTCGAACTGCGCTATACCGACCGCCGTCGGGTACACCAACTCAAGTATTTCACCTGGGTGGAGCAGCAAGGCCGTACCTATGCTGAAATCCAGGCCCAGTGGAAGCAGCGCGATTATTGGACGGATTTTCAGGCGCAAATTCCTGATATGGATGCCCTGATCGAGGAGTTCAACGCCGATGTAGGACTGGCGTAAAGTTTTCTTGGCTGAATAAAAAAAATCCGGGAGCGTGGTTAGCTCTCGGATTTTTTTATTGTTAAGGATGAGTTTTTAGGCGCGTTTGCGGCGCAATCCGATAATGCCCGCAAAGCTCAGGATGACCGCGGCCAAAACAACCGGCAATACCAGAGAATTTGATTGACGGGCATTCAGATTGGTCAGGTTGATGGCGGTGGGCCCAACTTTATAGCCGATTGCCCAATCGGAGAGATGGTCAACGGCCTCTCGGGTTACGGTTGTCCCGTTATCTGTTTGGGTTCCTGTGCAATCCCACCCATAACCGCCTAAGGCCCCAGGGGAGTAGCACGCTTTGGGTTCCGTACCAACCTGATGTGGGAAAGTTAAATCCAGCGAGTAGCCGCTTGCCGCGTTGCCACTGCTATCGTATGCTGTGAGTGTCCAATAGTAAGGGTCAGTCATATTGGCCGTGGCATCTGGGTGATTAATATTCGTTTGATTGACTACCATGCAGTCAATTGTGCCCAAGGTTTGAACATCTACGGTTACAGTGTTCGCGGAGCCTGCATCTGGTGAGAAGGTATAAGTATTACCTTGTACCAAAGCACAAGTTGGTTCGAAATCGTAGATTGTGTTTGTGGAAGGGGAACCATCCACCGCGATTTGGAAGTTATCAACATATCCCAGGAAGTTTACCCAGTTCCCAGCCGTTGTGTCGCCGCCCTTAAATAGAACCTGACCATTGTTGCCCGTCCAGATGCCAGCATTGGGGAAGTTGCTGAGCACCTCAGCCCAGGTACACGGGGAACCGATGGGGCACACGGTATTGCCCGGAGCGCCACTTGCCCACCACTTGCCGGCCAGCGCATCCCAGGTTTGCCACACACCGTGGGTTACTGTGCCAGAATTATAGGGTTCAAACACCAGGCGTCCCTGCCAGGCAGTATTGGCATCGGTGATATCATAGTCAACATGTAGCTGCAAAGTCGTTGCCAGGTTAGCATCTGTGCTGAGATCCTGATAGGTGCTGTATTGCAGGGTGCTGATGGCATCCAGGCGCGTTCCGGCATAATTGAGTGTTCCGATTAGCATACTATTCGTGTCATCGATGGTTTCAATAAAGGCACTGCCTTTGCCCAAGGGTGGGGTCGCTGGCCCATAGGCGAATCCGGCGCGAGCTGATGCGACTTCCTCGTAAATCCACCAACCGTTCATGTTGTTCCCACTGACAACCACGGTAGAAGGAATTATGCCGGAAAACGTTTGAACATTATCGATCAGAAAACCATTGCCGGATGTGCCCGAAGCAGCTGTTCCAGATGCTCGGAAGAGTAGAGAGTCAACCGTGCGGGATGGATTAGATTCGCAATCTACAAAATAATCTTCCCAGCTTAACCCGGTATGTACGAGGTTTCCATCAATGTAAACTTTAACAATATCATTGTTGATACCGTCGATAAATTGCATAGTTACTTTGATATTGTGTGGCTTCGTTCGATCAAGATTGTTAACAAGCTCGGTGTAGCGCCAGCTCGGTCCCGGATAATTGCAATCTGCTGGGCTTTGGTGCTCGAAATCATAAAAATTGACTGCTAGCCCAGTAGAGGTGTCGGCCATCTGAATCCAACTCATGCGAGCACCGTCACCGCGGTCGGGGCTGGCCGTAATAGACAGCCCGACTTGCTCAGATCCTGGAACCGTAGATGCAAAATCCCACGAGGCTTCGAAATAAGTTTGGCGTGTGCCGCCAGACATCCCGCCATTATCGGCGGNNCCGGTCATGCTCCAGCCATCTTGTCCATTGACTGAGCCTAATGTAAAACCCTCGAAATCAGTAGCAACAGTATCTGCCCTGGCACCCAGAACTGTAAAAGCAGCGATGATTACTACTAAAATAGATGCATAAAACCACTTTGTGTTGTGAGTTCTTAAATTTTCCTTGTGCAGGTTATACCTTCCTTCCCAGTTTGAATAATAAAAGCTGTTTATAACGCGAATATCTTCAATACTTTTTTCGTCTAGNNNCACGCTGAACTTGTTGAAGCGTGCGTTTTGGATGTAAATCGCCTCCTTCAATGCACCCAGGAGGCTGTCTCTATTTGTTCATACTACCCTTGCCCAATACACATTGTTGATATTCGCTTTTCAAAAATGCGAGCAATAGATTTCGCTTACCCTTCACCATTGCAAATTATCCAAACGTTCTGATCTTTGATAAAATCAAGTGCTATGGCCTCTCTTCAAGACCTCCTCACCAAACGCAATTTACGCGAATTTGCCGGTGGATCTATTTACTCACGCGGCCTCTCCTATTATCAGGCAGGTCGGGCAAAGGTAAATTTTGCTGACGAGCAAGAGGCGGAATGTGTCGTGCGCGGCACCAGCTATTACACTGTTTCTCTCTGGGTACACGATGGAAATGATTTAGGCGCAACCTGCACCTGTCCCTATGCCATGAATGGCTGGTTCTGCAAGCACGCCGTCGCCGCGGGCTTGGCCGTTTCGGCCCATTTAGAGCGCTCTGGTGGCAACCTCTGGAAACAACGCCTGGATTTTCTGCTGCAAGGCGTGCAAAAAATGAACCGGGGGCGTTCTCGCCAGCCCTATTGGCTTTTTCTCACCATGATGCAAACCTCCACGGGCTGGCAACTGGCCCCGCAGCATCTCTGGGCTGATCAAGTTCCTGAAGGGGTTTTGCCTGCCAACCCCAACGAAATTGCCGCGATGCTCCCCGATCTGGTCTCGCACAATAACTGGCTCATGGGGTACATCAAACCCGGGCAAAAAAACTACCAATCTGAAGGTTGCCTCAACGGCTCCCTCGATGAAATCGGCTTTGCCAACCTGTTATTGCAACAAAATCGCCAGACCGAATATTATTACTACGATTATTACAACCGCAACCGAGCCCAATTTGGCAGCTTGCTGCCCGTGGTGGCGCGCACCAACTTACCCTTGTTTTTGGGTGATACAGTCAATCCGGTGCGCCGCCATCTTCAAATATTGCCTGACCCCGTTGAAATCGGCCTGCAATTTGAACGCAATGAATCTGGCATCCGTCTGCAATTGGTCTCCACTCAAGGCCATCCTATTTTTGAAGCCGGGCAAGCGCGTGCCGAATTGCTCACCAGTGAACCGGTTCCCTGGCTGCTTGCCGGTGATCAGATTTTCCACATTCAAAGCGACATCGATATTGAATACTTGCAACCCTGGCTACGCAACCCCATTATCGGGATTCCTCCCCAACAAGAAGAACAATTTTTGGAAGAATATTTTCCCACTTTAGCGGAACAATTCCCCATCGAAGGCCCGGAAATCCAATGGGAGGAAATTCGAGCCGAACCCATCAAACGCCTCTATTTGCTGGAAGAGGAGGAAGAACTGCAAATCCATTTGCGTTTTGGCTATGGCCCTGCTGAAGTGCTCTACGATAAAAAGTTACCCGAAACCACCGTCCGCCGCCAGCCCGAGAGTTGGACTTTATTCCGCGTCTATCGCCAGCCTGAATTTGAGGAACAGGCTTGGGGTGAAGTCTCCTCGGCGCATCACGGCCTCAAACGCAGCGGTAGCGAATACGGCGATCATGTTTTTTTGCTACGTTCTCACGTTCATCCCATCGACTTTTTGATGCGACATGTGCCGCGTTTGCTTGAAGCTGGTTTTGAAATTTATGGTGAAGAAAAACTCAAATCGGCGCGGGTCAACCGTAACCAGCCCTCGCTTTCGCTCAACGTCTCCTCCGGTATCGATTGGTTCGATCTCCAGGCCGTGGTCAAATTTGGGGATGTGGAAGCCGCCCTGGGCGATGTGCGCCGCGCCCTCAAACGTAAGGAGCGCTATATCAAGCTGGCTGACGGTACCATCGGCGAAATCCCCGAAGAATGGCTCGAGCGCTACAAACACCTTTTTGGCCTGGGCGAAGAAACCGATGATGGGTTGCGCTTCTCCAATCATCACCTCACGATGTTGGATCAACTGCTGGGGGAGGCCGACCGGGTTCAATATGATCCCGAGTTTCAACGCCGCAAGAAGCGCCTGCTGGATTTTGAAGGGATTCAAACCCGGGAGTTGCCGCGCGGCTTTGAGGGCGAACTGCGCCCCTACCAAAAAGCCGGCTTCGATTGGCTGTATTTCTTGCATGATTTTGAGTTTGGCGGCTGTTTAGCCGATGACATGGGCTTGGGCAAA
>DOTA01000158.1 GCA_003513015.1 Chloroflexota bacterium | reverse complement strand
CGCCTGATCGAAAAGCCCAAAGAGATGCACAATAATTTGGCGGTGGTGGGTTTCTATTATTTCAAGCGCTCTGAAGATCTGATTGCCGCCATTGAAAGCCAGATGGAACAAGAGATGCAACTCAAAGGTGAATTCTTCTTAGCAGACGCGGTTAACATCATGCTCCAACGCGGCGCGCAGATGCGCACTCAGCGCGTGGACATCTGGTTGGATGCCGGTACCCCCGAGGCGGTTCTGAATACCAATCATTATTTACTGGATCACGGCAAAAGTAATGGGCATGGTTCCATTGAGGCAAACGGAGTCACCATCATTCCTCCGGTTTTCATCCACCCGGAAGCCGAAGTATGCACCTCGGTGATCGGCCCGTACACGACGATTGGAGCGGGTTGCAAAGTCAGCAACGCCATCATCGCCGAATCCATTTTGGAAGATGGCTCGCAGGTTTCAAACGTGATTTTGGAAAATTCGCTCATCGGGCAAGCCGCCGCGGTTACGGGCTGCCCCAATAGCCTGAACGTGGGCGATAATTCAGCCATCAATTTCGACGGGCGTTGCCGCTGAATACCTGACAAACTGCAAGTGGCAGGTTCTAACCCCTAACTAACCCCAAACCTCTGATTTTCAACAGGAGAATAATTTATCGTGAGCAGCCCTTATTTAGCCAAGCATGTCGCTTCTCTGAAACCATCCGGCATCCGCAAATTCTTTGATATAGTTGCCACCATGGATGATGTCATTTCGCTGGGGATCGGCGAACCCGATTTCACCACGCCCGAGCACATCCTGAAAGCGGGCATTCACTCCCTGCAAATGGGCGAGACCCATTACACCTCCAACGCCGGAATATACGAACTGCGCGCCGCGGTTGCTGAGAAGTTGCAGCAACTTTACAACATCAGCTACGATCCGGCCAGTGAGATTGTCATCAGCGTGGGCGTTTCAGAAGCCCTCTACTTGACGATGAATGCCATTTTGGAGCCGGGGCAAGAAGTCATCATTCCTTCGCCGTGTTTCGTGGCCTACCAGGCTGAGGTGATTTTAGCGGGCGGCGTACCTGTGGAACTGCCCAGCCGGGTGGACGACAACTTCCAACTGCGCCCCGCGGATTTAGAAGCCGCCATCACTCCCAAAACGAAAGCGATCTTTATCGGCTACCCGAACAACCCCACGGGAGCGGTGGCTTCCCGCGAAGTTTTATTGGAAGTCGCCAAAATCGCCGAAAAACACGATCTGATCGTGATCTCCGATGAAATTTACGACCGGCTGGTTTACGGTGTGGAGCACGTTTGCTTCGCGGCATTACCCAATATGAAAACGCGCACCATCACCCTGGGTGGATTCTCCAAAAATTATGCCATGACGGGCTGGCGCGTGGGTTACGCCTGCGCTCCTGCTGAAATTATGCAAGGTTTGCTGCGCATTCATCAATATACGATTATGTCGGCCCCCACCATGGCGCAAATCGCCGCGCTGGAAGCGCTCCAAAACGGCGAAGAGCACGTGGAAGCGATGCGCGCCGAATACAACCGTCGCCGTGAGTTAATCGTGGGCGGCCTCAACCAACTCGGCCTGCCCACTTTCGAACCCAAGGGTGCTTTCTACGCCTTCCCCAGCATCAGCCCCTCCGGTATGGACGACGATACCTTTTCGATGCGCCTACTCGATGAAGAAAAAGTCGCTGTGGTGCCCGGTTCAGCTTTTGGCGCGGGCGGTGAGGGTTTTGTGCGCTGCTCTTACGCCACTGCTTACGAAAAACTCGAAGAGGCGCTCGAACGCATGGCCCGTTTTGTGCAGCGGCATGGCTAGAATGTAAAAGGTAAACAAGTAAACAGGTATACAGGGGAACCTGACTAACATGTTTACCTTTTTCCCTGTGTACATGAATACCTCACTCTACGAACCTATCATCGGCCTGGAAGTCCACGCCGAACTCCAAACCCACTCTAAAATGTTTTGTGGCTGCCCGGTGGTCGATAACACGGTTGCCGAGCCAAATATCGCCGTGTGCCCGATTTGCGCGGGCATGCCGGGAATGTTGCCGGTGGTTAACCAGCGCGCCGTGGAATATGGCATTCGAGTGGCGCTGGCTTTGGGATGTGAGATCAACCCTCGCTCCATTTTTGCGCGGAAAAATTATTTTTACCCGGATTTGCCCAAGGGCTATCAGATTTCGCAGTACGAGGAACCCCTGGCTCGCAATGGAACGCTCACCATTCGGACCTCGGAGGGGGCGCGTACCATCCGGGTGCGGCGCGTGCATCTGGAGGAGGATACCGGAAAACTCACGCATGTAGATGGTGCATCTCTGATTGACATCAACCGCGCCGGGGTTCCGCTGCTCGAAATCGTCTCTGAACCCGATATTCGCTCCGCGGAGGAAGCCCACGCTTATGGCGAGGCCCTGCGAGCGATTCTGCGCTATTTAGGCGTCAACTCCGGCGACATGCAAAAGGGCGTGATCCGTTTTGAGGCCAATGTTTCGGTGCGGCCCGTGGGTACGGAGGAATTGCGCACGCGCACCGAAGTTAAAAACCTGAATAGTTTCCGGGCGTTACGCGGTTCGGTAGATTATGAAATTGCCCGCCAAATCAAACTGCATGAAAAAGGTGAGCCAGTCATCCAGCAGACGATGGGGTGGGATGAAAATCGCCTGCAAACCTATACGCAACGCATCAAAGAAGAAGAGGATGATTACCGTTACTTCCCCGAGCCGGATTTGCCGCCACTGGTGGTGGAAACGGGCTGGGTTGAGCAAATCCGCGCCGGGTTGCCGGAACTGCCGGACGAGAAGGCAGCGCGCTTCGTTCGCGAGCACGGTCTGTCGGACTACGACGCCGGCGTGCTCACCGCCAGCCGCGAGTTGGCCGACTACTACGAAGCCGTGGTCGTCGCCGCGGGCGGCGAATCCAAGCTGTGCGCCAACTGGGTGATGGGCGAGGTGGCCGG
>DOTA01000455.1 GCA_003513015.1 Chloroflexota bacterium | reverse complement strand
CGTCTTGATAGTAACCGCATGGGCGGGGATTCATCGGTGCATTCAATGGCAACTGACATGGTAAACTTAGCTTGTTTCCCCATAACATCATCGGCGATCAAATAATCACAACCAACTACAGAAATTTATCATTCAGTCACAAATCGCACCCTTGAAAGAGCGCAAAATAGTACACAAATTGGGCAAAAAAGTTATCTTTTTACACAGAAAAGCCAAATGTCCCCCCTAACCGCATCTGCTACTGCCAATTCTAATATTGCTTTCATCAAATATTGGGGCAATTGCGAACCCAAAGCCCGCATCCCTGCGAATGGCTCAATTTCGATGAACCTGGGTGGGTTGGAAACGCGCACTACGGTCACCTTCGATGCTTTTCTGGATTCTGATGATCTCATCCTTAACAGCCAACCTGTTGGAGGCGCCGCGCTGGGACGCGTCAGCGAATTTTTGAACCGCGTCCGCCGTCTTGCTGCGATCAACCATTTTGCCCGCGTAGAAAGTGAAAACAACTTCCCTATGGGCGCGGGAATTGCCTCATCAGCCTCAGCCTTTGCGGCCCTGGCGCTGGCGGCCAGCACCGCTGCCGGTTTGGAACTAGATGAATTCGCTCTTTCGCAACTGGCCCGCACGGGTTCCGGTTCGGCTTGCCGCTCGATCCCTAGTGGATTTGTGGAATGGCAGGCTGATGGCTGCAACCCTGATTCAGGCGCGGTCTCGATTGCGCCGCCGGAACATTGGGATTTGCGAGATTGTGTCGCCATTATTAGCCGTGAGCATAAACCCACCGGTTCAACGGAGGGTCATGCGCTGGCTTATACCAGCCCGTTGCAAGAATCCCGCGTGGCGGGTGCTCCGACCCGGTTGGCACAATGCCGAGAAGCGATTTTAGCGCGCGATTTCGCGACTTTTGCCGAAATCACCGAGTTGGATAGTAATCTGATGCACGCCGTGATGATGACTTCATCCCCGCGGCTGATCTATTGGCAGCCTACCACCCTGACGGTGATGCAAGCGGTGCAAAATTGGCGTCAAGAGGGAATATCCGTTTGCTACACCATCGATGCCGGCCCTAACGTGCATGTGATCTGTCTGACCAGTGATGTGGAACTCGTGGCAGCGCGATTGCGTCAAATTGCGGGCGTGCAAGATGTTTTGATCGCCTATCCGGGTGGGCCTGCTCGCCTGGTATTAGAACATGGTTAGAACCACCCCTGAGGCTTGGCCTGTAACTAGCCCATTCATCTTTGTAAGGATATAATCAGATAAAAGATCATTTTGGGGATTAGCGGTCAGCCAGGATCGCTATCCCCATTATTATGTGCAAGTGTCACATATTCAAAAAAAGGTACGCTATGCAAGGATTAATTCCAATTTTACAGTTGATTATTGCCATCTCTGTGTTGATCATTTTGCATGAGATCGGGCATTTCGCAGCATGCCGTCTCTTCAAACAGGATGTGGATGAGTTTGGGATCGGTTTTCCACCGCGCGCCTTGCGTTTATGGCGACAACAGGGAACCATCAAAATCGGCAGCACCACGGTCATCACGCCCCGCGGCCATCGAATTTTGTTGGATATCGAAAAGGGTATGTGGGTCGACGCCATCACCGAACGCCGCTCGGATGAGCAATACTATCTCGAAAAAATCAGCGTGCTCAACCCGGAGACCGCTGATCTGGAACTCAAGCGCGAACAGGTGGAAGATAAAGTGCATTTCCGCGGCGAGATCACCGAAACCCGCATGGGAACCCTGTATAGTTTGAACTGGCTGCCCCTGGGTGGGTTCGTCAAACCCAAAGGGGAGGGTGATCCCTCGGTGCCGGATGGTTTAGCGGTAGCCAGCCCCTGGGTGCGGATTGGCGTTTTTGCCGCTGGCCCGCTGGCAAACTTCATCATTGGTATCCTCTTGTACGCTTTCATCGTGATGCAAGTGGGGATGCCCGCACACGTTTATGTGGCTGAGGTATCTCAAGATTCTCCAGCGGCAGCGGCGGGCGTGTTGGTTGATGATGTGATCTTAACCGTTAATGGGCAAGAAGTGACCACCAGTAATGAAGTGCGCCAGATCATTTACGATAATCTGGGGCAGCCGCTTGAGATGACCCTGGAACGCGGCACTCAGACCCTGACAACCTCGATGGTGCCGCGTAACCCTCCGCCTGAAGATGGCGCGATAGGGATATTAATGGATCATATCGTTGAGCCGGTTTCCTTATGGCGAGCCATTCCCCTGGGCGCACAAGCCACCTACAATCAGGCCATGCTCATCTTCACCATCCCGTCAGAAATCATCCGAGGCGCATTATCCCCCGAAATGGCCCGTCCGGTGGGCTATAAAGGCATGTACGATATGTACCACGACGTGCGCGCCGAAGACCCCCTGCCGCAAACCGCCGTCAATGTGAATGTGATCGGTTTCTTTGCCATGATTTCGGTTTCTTTAGGCGTGTTCAATCTGCTGCCCATCCCCGCATTGGATGGCGGGCGGATTCTTTTTGCCCTGCCGGAAATCATCTTCCGCCGCCGCATTCCCATCGAATGGCAGAATGCCGTCAACTTCGTTTTCTTCATGGGCCTGATTCTATTGTTCTTCTACATCAATATCCTAGACTTTACCAACCCGATCCAATTGCCATGAGCAATCACGACTTTGATCCCGACCTGCCCGATCTTCCCGCACCCAAGAAAATCCCTTTTGCGGATGCCTTAGCGGCCTTGCTGGATGTCGATAATCCACTGCCGCCCCGTTATCTGTACCGCTTCTCTGATCTGGAACCGGAGGAGATCCGCGACCTCCATAAAATCTGGGGCCAAATTCCCGCCTGGCGGCGCAAGGCTTTGATGGAAGATTTGGCGCTGCTCTTTGGGGATGATTACCTGCTCTCCTTCGAAGCCATCTGCCGAATCGGTTTGAAAGACCCCGAGGCCGCAATCCGCGTTTTGAGCTTAAGCGGCTTGCTTGAATATGAAGTTGAAGATTTGATCCCGGTGTTTCTCAACCTGCTGGTAACCGACAGTCAGGCCGAGGTGCGCGCCGCGGCTGCCAGCGCACTCGGAAAATATATTTACGAAGGCGAAATCGAAGAACTTAAGCCCAAATCCTTACGCCTGATCGAAGAACGGCTATTGAGCGTACTGAAAGGCAGCGATACGCCCCTGGTGCGCCGCCGCGCCTTAGAATCTATGGGGTATTCCAGCCGCAAAGAACTGCCCACTCTGATTGAATCTGCTTTCAACACGCAGGAAAATGAGTGGATGGCCAGCGCACTCTTCGCCATGGGGCGCACTTGCGACAAACGTTGGCAAGAACACGTGGTACCCATGCTCAATCACGTGCAACCTGCCATCCGCATGGAAGCAGCCCGCGCCGCCGGAGAAATTGAAATTGCCGCCGCAGGTGAGCAGCTGATTGAACTGCTTGAAGACGATAACGCTGAGGTGCGCATGGCCGCCGCCTGGTCACTTTCCCAAATCGGCGGCGAGGATGCTCAAGAAGCGCTCAATCTCATGTTCAAAAGTACCGATGACCCCGAAGAAATCGAGTTTATTGAAGCGGCCATCGATAACCTGATTTTTAACCAGAGTGTTCAATTTTACAGCATCATGGATTTCGATAGAGACAACGATGATGAAGATTTTGACGATGATGACTTCGACGAATTCGATGATGGCGACCTCGAAGACTACTACGAAAACGATGAAGAAGATTTTGACGAGGACTATGAAGATTGAGCAATCTGCTCTCGCTTTTTGCCAATAACCTGCTGCCAATTTTATTGGTTGCCGGGGTTGGATATCTGGCCGGAAAATGGCTCAAAATAGAAGCCCGCTCGATCTCTCGAGTGGTTTTCTATATATTCAGCCCTTGCTTGATTTTCGATTTATTAACCACCAGCCAACTGAGCAATGGGGATATCCTGCGCATGGTGGCATTTGCAGCCAGTTCCATTTTAGCGGTCGGCGCGCTCACTTATCTGCTCGGCAGCCTGATGCGCTTGAATCGCAAAATGCTGGCAGCCGTTATGGTCAGCACCGTGGCGCTCAACGCCGGTAACTATGGCCTCTCGCTTAACCTGTTCGCTTTCGGAGAAGAGGCCCTGGCCTACGCCAGCCTGTTCTTCGTCACATCAGCGATCATCACCTACACGGTAGGCGTACTGATCGCTTCGATGGGCAAATCCGGTTTGGGCACTGCTCTCAAAGGGCTGACCAAAGTTCCCACGGTTTATGCCGTCACCCTGGCCTTGCTCTTCATTTCCTTGGGCTGGGAGTTGCCGCTGCCCTTGAGCCGTTCCGTCTCCTTGTTATCCGATGCATCCATCCCGGGGATGTTGATCGTGCTGGGGTTGCAGCTACAAAACAACCACAACAGCCGTAATCTCGGGGCACTCAGTTTAGCCAATGGTATGCGCCTGCTAGCTGGCCCAATCGTCGGGCTGTTCCTCGCCGGCGTTTTTCAACTGCAAGGGATGGCCTTCAATGCCGGCGTGTTAGAATCATCCATGCCAACTGCCGTCCTTTCGATCATTCTGGCCACCGAATTTGATGTCGAACCCGCCTTCGTAACGACCGCGGTTTTTACCTCGACGATTTTAAGCCCGCTGACCTTGACACCCTTATTATTATTTTTGGGAGCCTGATATGCTGCGCATCTGCCGGATTTTGGGGGTGATCCTGCTCTTGGGGGTTTTCCTGGGGTCAGGGATCACTACCCAGGCCCAGGAAGAAATCCAAGCTGAACCCACGAGGGTAGATTACACCATGGGGGGACAAATCCACTTTGAAACCCGGCTGCAACCCGAAATTCCAGTCAAAGAAGTGTGGGTCTATGTGCATCCCTTGGGCAATCCGGGCACCATCGTTGGGGCCGCGACGCTGCATCCCTCCAATGGCCTCAGCTACACCCTGGAATTATCGGAGCATCCCATCCCGGTGTATTCCACCGT
>DOTA01000303.1 GCA_003513015.1 Chloroflexota bacterium | reverse complement strand
CATGCGCTGTGAGGGTTTCGGCGCGGGCGATTTCAGCGGCAGAACGACTCAAATCCGCCGCAGTGGCGGGATCCAAAGCAATCACGCTACTGATTTTAACAAAGTTGCACACGTTGAGCGGCGAGTTGAAGCGCGCCGTGCCGCTGGTGGGCATCACATGGCTGGGCCCGGCCACATAATCACCCAGCACCTCAAAACTGTGATCGCCCAAGAAAAAGCCGCCCGCATTGTTGATCTGATCCATCAACGCCCGCGGATTCTCAACCGACAGGCATAGGTGTTCGGCAGCGTAGGCGTTGGCCAGGGCCGCGGCGGTGGGCAAATCAGGCACCAGCACGATGCCGCTGTTGGTTGCCAGCGATTGCGCCAGCACCACGGTGCGGCTCAGATTTTCGAGTTGGTTGCCGACCTCCACCTGCACGGCCTCGGCCAGCGGGCGCGAGGGGGTCAGCAAAATGGCGCTGGCGAGCACATCATGCTCGGCCTGGGCCAGTAGGTCGGCAGCGACCCAGGCGGGGTTGGCGCGCTCATCGGCGATCACCATGGTTTCGGTGGGGCCAGCCAACCCATCCAGACCGACCACGCCAAAAACCTGCTGCTTCGCCAGGGTTACGAAAAGATTGCCCGCGCCCACAATCGTATCCACGCGGGGGATGCTCTCGGTACCGAAGGCCAGCGCCGCAATCGCCTGTGCGCCGCCCAACTGATAGATTTCTTCGATGCCACAGAGGTGGGCCGCGGCCAAAATGGTGGGATGGGGATTAGGCGGCGTAGCCACAATGATGCGAGTCACCCCCGCAACCTGGGCCGGAATAACCGACATCAAGAGGGAACTGGGAAGGGGTGCCGTGCCCCCGGGGACGTACACACCCGCCCGTTCCACGGGGGTGACACGCTGCCCCACGCGGCCCCCGAGGGAGTCCGTTTCCCAGTTGGGGAGGGGCTGCANNGGGACGCGGAAATCTGCGAGGGCGGTATGATCCAAAAGCTGGGACCACCTACGGAGGGCGGCATCCCCCTCCAACCGCACGGAATCGAGAATCTGCGTTACGGCTTGCGGCGGCGTCACATCCGCGCCGAAGATTTTTTCCACCCCGGCCAGTAGGCGGGGCGGGTACTGTGTGAGCGTGAGGGGCACGCGCTTAAGGATGGTTTGTTGGGCAGTGGGGATATCGTAGATTTTTAGCATGGGGTCTCCAATGCAGAATTCATCATTCTGCATTCTGCAATTGTTTGAGCATTTGGGTGTATTCGGCGGGTTCTTCTTCGAAAATGTAGCTCACGGGGTTGACGATCACGCCGCTGCCGCCAATGGCGCGCAGTTCGGCGATGGCCTGGGCGAGCTGGTCTTTGCGCACGATGATGTTGACGGCGTACCAACTGCTGCCGTCGCAGCCGCCGTTGCGGGTGATGATGGGCGAGATGGTAGGGCCTTGCAAACCGCCAATGACTTTTTGCTGAAACATGAGTTCACCGATGACTTGCGGGGTTTCTCCGCGCATGTTGGCGAAGATGGCCACGTTATCAATCGCGCGCAAGTGCGCCACAATAAACTCGATGAGTTGACGGGCTATCGTCAGCACTTCGGGGCGGGATTGCAGGACAGCGCGGTTGGCGATGAGGGTGGCCTGGGATTGTAGGATTTGCCCATCATCGAGGATGCGCAGGCGGTTGTCTCGCAGAGTCACACCGCTGGAGACCAGATCAACGATAAAATCGCTGTAGCCGATGGTGGGGGCAATTTCGAGGGTGCCCTCGGCGGGGATGAACTGAACTTCGGTAAGGCCGTGCTGCTCAAAGAAAGCCTGCGTCACCTTGAGAAATTTCGTAGCCACCCGTAGCGGACGGCCCAACTCGGCCTGCACCGCGGGAAGGTCGGTCATCCGACGGGTTCGCTCCCAGCTTTCGGGGACGATCACGTTCAGGGAGCAGAAACCGTAGCCTAATTCCGGCAACAGGGGCAGCACGGCGCCGTTATCGCTCTTTTCGGCGACCATATCCCAGCCGGTAATGCCAAAATCAACGGTTCCGTCGTGCACGCTGACAGCAATATCTCCAGCGCGCTGGAAGAGCACGGTCACGCCCGGCAGCGAGGGGATCGTGGCCATGTATTGGCGCGGGTTGGTTTTGTAAACACCCAGACCGGCGCGGGAGAGTAGATCGAGGGTTTCTTCGGCCAGCACACCTTTGCTGGGCAGGGCTAAGCGGATATCGGATCGGGACATGCAAGCTCCTTGATTTTTAACACGAATTTCGCGAATAGGTGAATGGCACGAATATTTTATGATTTATGCACTTCATTCGTTTTTTCGCGGTATGCGCGTTTCGGTTTTTAATGAAAAACGCCCTCCAACCGGAGGGCGCTTGTAAGTTTACCAAAAGTTACGTTTCTTCCTTAAAGCAGTCCTGCCCGGTTGGGGTTGCCGGTTGCGCCATGATGATGGTGATGATAACGGGGGCAGGAGTTCAAGGTCAGTTTCATATTGGGCGAGATTTTAGCACAGGGCCACAGATGTGGCAAGGATTCGATATAATCTAATCAGAATGTCGCACTTTTCATCACGAATGGGCACGAATTTTACGATTAGCACAAATGAAATTTTCGGATTGAGACAAAAAACATTCGCGCAATTCGGTCCATTCGAGAAATTCGTGTTATTTTTTTCTTGAGGAAAGGCAGGTGCAGGATGCAGATCACCAAAGCAAACGTAACCCCCGTTGAGTTAAATCTACGCCAACCGGTGCGCATGGCAGGATACCCGGAAATTAATCGGGTGACGACGATTTTTGTGCACCTGCAAACCCGTGAGGGGCGCGATGCCTGGGGCTGCGGGGTGGCGCACCCTGATTTAACCGGTCAACAGCCCAAAGATGTGCTGCGCACCGCCCAGGCCTGTGCCGATCTGGCCCCCGATCTTAACCCGATCAATCTCGAATACTCCTTGGCACAACTAAGCGATGCGGCCGCGGAGACTCCCGCGGCCTTGTGCGCGTTCGATTTGGCNNGGCGGCTACCGCAATAAAATCCAAACTTCGGCGACGGTTTTTCTCGGCTCCGTGCAAGAAAGTGTGGAGCAAGCCCGGGCGCGTTTTAGCCACGGATTCCGCATGCTCAAAATCAAAGGCGGCCTGGACCCGGAATTGGATGTGCGCCGCGTGCAAGCCATTCGCCGGGCCCTGCCCGATGTGATCCTGCGGCTAGATGCCGATGGGGGTTACACGGTCGAACAAGCCCTGGATGTAGCCCGCGTTTTGGGCAATCATCTGGAAATGATCGAGCAACCCACCCGCTTTGACGATCTTCACGGCTTGCGACAAATCACGCGACACAGCCCGGTGCCGGTACTGGCCGATCAGAGCGTCACGTTGCCCAGTTCGGCGCTCGAAATTGCCACCCATCATTACACTGACGGTTTGAGCATCAAAGTGGCGGCCTGCGGCGGGCTGCGCTGTGCCCGCCAAATGGATGCCATCGNNGTGGCGCATCTCACCATGATGGTCAGTTGTGTGGTTGAACCCGCCTTGATGATCGCTGCCGGTTTGAGCTTCGCACTCAGCAGCCCCAACATCCGGTACGCCGATCTCGACGGGCATCTGGATGTAATCAACGATCCTACAAACGCCAGTTTCCGGCTGGAGGATGGGTGGCTGGTGGCCTCCGATGTTCCCGGGCTGGGATGTACCGTGACGTTGTAAGGTCTTAAATTTATGACTGAGTCAATTCCAGATAACGGGTTGCAAACTACGATTCTGTTGATCAGTGATGATTACGAGACAGGCACAGTCTTTGGCTTCAGCTTGCAACAACAGGGTTATTTCCCAGTAACATTCCACACCAGCGCAGCAATTCAAGAACATTGGTCTGATCAACCGCCCGACCTGATTATCATCGATATTCATAACTTCAATACCGATGGAGGCGCGCTTTGCCGATCACTACGGGGCGAAACTGCCGTGCCAATCCTGTTATTTTTGCCGCGCAACGATGAATGCCTGATTTTAGACGGTTATCGGGCTGGCGCCGATGAATGTCTGGCAAATCCGGTAAGCCCGGCGATGTTCCTGGCGAAAATTCAGGCCTGGTTGCGCCGTTCACAAGTTGTACCTGCCAAGATGCTGGAAAATTTACAAGCGGGTGGTTTGATGTTAGACCCTGATCACAGGCAATTGACTTTGATATCGGGAAAATCGTTGCGTTTGACTAATCTGGAATCTCGTTTATTGTACTTATTGATGCGGCATCCTGGGCGCGCACTGGAAACTAATTATATTGTCTCGCGGGTATGGGGTTCTGAAGCATATGGGGACGCGGTGCTGCTCAAAAATGTGATTTATCGCTTGCGGCGCAAAATCGAGGTCGATCCGGGGGAGCCGGTTTACATTCTCACGGAACAGGGGGTTGGNNTTTTTTTGCGACTTTCTACGACCTCTGTTACGACCGATCTTGAGACCTGATCTGGCTAAACTGGAGAGGGGGAATTTTACGATCCAATAAAATAGATTCAATCAAGGAGATATAAAATGAGAATTTTTATGCGAGTTATTTTTTCGATGACGATGTTGGTGAGTTTACTCCTGGGGGCAGTTAGGCCTTCCTTAGGGGCACCCACCNNATTCCTCCCACATCCGATCCCACCACAAAAATCGAACCAGCATTGTTGAAACAGGCCCAAAATCAACCCCAGGCCGATTTCATCATCTGGTTAGCCGCCAAAGCAGATCTCAGCCCGGCGGAGAAGATGCAAACCAAAACCGAAAAGGGAAAGTTCGTTTTTGAAACTTTGCAAGCATTTGCCCATAATTCTCAAAAGAGCCTGCGAGGTTATTTGGATACCAAAGGGTTGGACTACACCCCATATTACATCGCCAATAAAATTCTGGTGCGCGGCGGCAACCTGGATTTGCTCTACACCCTGGCCACCCGTGCGGATGTGGCGCGCATCACTACGAACCATTACTATCAAATCATCGAGCCTATCGTAGAACCTCCCAAAACCGAAAGTGTGACGGAAATAGAACCCAACCTGAGTTTTGTCAACGCCGATGATGTTTGGGCGCTGGGGATTACCGGCGAGGGCGTGGTTCTGGCGGGCAACGATACCGGCCTGGATTGGGAACACCCGTCCATCCAGCCGCATTACCGCGGTTGGGATGGCAGCAGCGCCGATCACAACTATAACTGGTGGGATACCACGGGCACCTTCCCCAACGGCCCGGGGGATGATATGGGCCATGGCACGCACACCACCGGCACGATGGTGGGGGATGATGGCGGCGGCAATCAGATCGGCATGGCCCCGGGTGCCCAAACCATCCACTGCAAAAACATGGATTCCGGCGGCGGCGGCAGCGATAATAACTTTATCGAGTGCTTCCAATGGGATTTGGCTCCCTGGGATTTAAGCGGCAATAGCCCCCGCCCCGATCTGGCACCCGATGCCGTTAACAACTCGTGGGGTTACTGGGATGGCGGCAACCCCGTATTCGAAGATGAAATCGCGGCCCTGCAAGCCGCCGGGATTTTGGTGGAAGTTTCGGCGGGCAACGAAGGCCCTTCGTGCTCTACGCTGCGCTCCCCCGGCGATTATGCTGAGGTGCTTACCACGGGTTCTGTCAACCACAGCGGCGGCCTGCTGCCCGGTGCGCTGACCGATTTTAGCAGCCGTGGCCCTTCGAGCCTCACCGGGGAATACCTCCCCGACATCATGGCCCCCGGTGAAAACATCCGCTCCTCCGTGCCGGGTGGCAGTTACGAATACTGGTCGGGCACCAGCATGGCTGGCCCCCACGTCACCGGCCTGATCGGCCTGCTCTGGTCGGCCAACCCCGGGCTGCGCGGCATGGTCGCTGAAACCCAGCAGATCATCGAACAAACCGCGGTGCCCCTCACCGGGCAAACCGGCTCAAACTGCGGCGGCGATTATGATTTCGGCCCGAACAACGATTGGGGCTACGGTACCTTCGATGCCCTTGCCGCCGTAGAAACGGCGATGGCGTTTGGCGGCACCGGCACGCTGGAGGGCACGGTGACCGATTCGGCCACCACTGATCCCCTGTCTGGTGTGCAAATCCGCGCCAGCCTCAACCCCACCATCACCTGGAACATCCGCACGGATGAAAATGGCTTCTATAGCCGTCTGGTTTTCAGCGGCACTTATACGCTGACCTCCCAGCTTTACGGCTACTACCCGGCAGAAATCTCGGGGGTGGAGGTGATCTCCGGCACCACTACCTCCCAAAATATTGCCATGGACCCGGCGCCCTCCTTTACAGTATCCGGAAAGGTGACGGATGCCAGCGCGGGCTGGCCGCTCTACGCTCGCATCGATATCAGCGGCTATCCCTATGGGCCGATTTTCACGGACCCCGAGAGTGGGGCGTACAGCCTGGAGTTGGCTGCTGGTCTGGAATATACCTTCCGGGTGACGCCCTGGGTGGATGGATACCAATCCATCTCGCGGGTGATTGGCCCCCTGACGACCACCCAGACCGAAGATTTTGCCGTGCAAGCCGATCTGGCAGCCTGTTTGGCCCCCGGTTACACCCCGGATTACATTTATGCTGAAAACTTCGAGGCCAGTGATGGTGGTTTCGTCACCAGCGGCTCGACCTCCTGGCAATGGGGTGCGCCCACCAGCGGCCCGCAAGCCGCCCATACCGGGCAAAATGTTTGGGCCACCAACCTGACCGGAAATTACTTCGATAACGAATCCGGCAGCCTCGAATCACCTGATATCGACTTGAGTTCAGCTGCCAGTTCGTTAACCGGTGGCGGGGGCGGCGGCAGCGCTTATTTGATTCTGGATTGGTGGCAATGGTTGCAGACCGAAGAATGCTGCGATTTTGCCGCCGTGGCGGTCAGCAACGATGGCGGCGCAAGCTGGGTAACGATTTACGGCCCCACCAGCGGTTATGTCGATAACGAATGGGCTAAATACACCATCTATCTCGATCCCAGTTACGCCGTCAGCAACTTCCGCC
>DOTA01000244.1 GCA_003513015.1 Chloroflexota bacterium | reverse complement strand
CACGCCCGCGCTGGCTGAGAAGCTTTGCAGGTTGATGGCATTGGGTATTTCGCTCGTTTGCAACTCGAAAGCACCCACGTCACAATTCGCGTTTACTGGACGAGTGAGACCACGCTGATCGGTTGTCAGATCCAGACAACTCGCTAGTGGGATAACATCAAGAGCCACGCTGCCCGCCGCCAAACCGTGGGTGAAGGTGGGACCACCGTTACTTACCAAGGTGTAGAGCTTGAGATTGGTGTTGTTCACGCCCGGCTGATCGTTCGTGCCGGTCAGGTTGCAGGTGTTATCACTATCGATGTTGTAATCATTCGAGGTGACTGTACCGCCGATGCCGATATTGTAACAATTNNATTGCCGCTGACAGTGCTGTTGATTAACGTCAAATTGCTCCCATTATTGGAGATTCCGCCCCTCTAGTTTCCATCATTACCGCTGAGGGTGCTGTTGTTGACCGCCAGCATACCAGCATTGAGGTTGAGGATGCCACCACCATAGGCTGTGCCAGTGGCCGTGTTGCCACTGATGGTGCTGTTGTTAACCGTCATGGTTCCTCCATCATTGGCAATGCCACCACCACCGGCTGACGAATTGCCATTGATCGTGCTGTTGTTGACTGTCACTGAACCCAGGTAGTTGTAGAGGCCACCGCCAAAGCCGGCAGTCGAGCCGCCGGTGATGGTAGCCTGGTTGAGGATCAGGCTGCCAAATGTTGTAGCGCCATCGTTGTGTACATAGAGAACCCGCTCGACACTAGCCCCATTAATGGTGAGGTTGTTACCTTCGATGGTGATATCGCTAGCAATTAATGGCAGTGCCGCACTCAGCGTGATATTGCCTGTCAAGTTGAGTGTGTCGGGGCCGGAACCCGCCGTACAGCCACCACTGGGAGCATCGAAGTTGGCAGCGTTAATGGCATCTGCCAGGGTGCAGGTAGTGCCATCCACATCGATGGTGGCCGCTCGGGCAGGCATGGGGCTTGCCAGCAGCCCGATGGATAATAAAATGGCGACCAGCGCCAGTAACATGATTTTTTTCATTTTCTTCTACTCCTGTTTACGAATGGGTTTTTCATTAAAATTTTTAGCCAATCCTTTCGCTACACCAAACAACTTGTGCTTCACTGATTTGATCGAGTTTTATCCCATAGCACATCTCCGTTCCCGCATCGGCAACCAATTCTCTATATATATAGTCGCCAAAAATGCAAATAGGTTCAAAATTGAGCACTTATTTTGCTGAATTATCCAAATTATTGGCTCCGTACAAGTTGAATTGGTTTCATCGCCAATTTGATCTTTTGTTGGATCAGCCCCTCTCGCCCTGGTTTCATCGCATCAAATCCCAATAACTAAATTCTCCGGATACCCGATGATCTAATACCCCAACAACGCCCGCAACTCCCCCGCGGCGGATTTGCTCAGCGGAATTTCGGTATTTTCCGCATCATCCAGGCGCAGGCTGAAGCTGTTGCGCGTGTAGGGGATGACTTCTTTGACATGCTGCAAATTCACCAGATAGCTGCGGTGCGCCCGGAAAAAGCCGCTGCGCGCCAGGCGCTCTTCCAACTCGGCCAGGGTGAACTGGGTGGGCAGACGGCCTTCGTACGTTTGCAGAAAAGCCCGTCCTTCCTCGGCGTCGGCAAACAAAATATCCGCCGGGTTGATCAGCGCAACCTTCCCCTCCAACCGCACCGGGATTTTGAAGGGCAACGCGGCTTGCTGCGCTTCTTGCGGGTCATACGCTTCCACGATGCGNNGGCGCGGCCAACAGCAAAACCTGCGGCTGGTGCAAAATCGCCCGGCCCAGGGCCAGCCGCCGCGCCAACCCCGACGACAACTTCTCGGCCTTCACCTCAGCGTGATCGGCCAAACCGACCTGTGCCAGCACATCCTCCACGCGAGCCGCGGGCAAACCATACAAGCGCGCCTGAAAAGCCAGGTTTTGGCGGGCCGTCTGCCGGGGGTAGAGGCCATCCAGCGGGAACAGCACCCCCACCAAACGGCTGAATGAATCTCGCTGCCGGGGGTCAGAATCCGCTACGCGCACGGATCCCACCGTGGGAGCCGTTTTCCCCATCAACACCTCCAACAACCGTGCCTTGCCACTCCCCGCGGGGCCAACGATGGCGGCAATCTCGCCCCCGTTCACCCGCAGTTCGGCAATATCCAGCACCGTGCTGCCTTCGACCACTTTTTGCAAACCCAGAATTTCGATCATAGAATGATTTTAACACGGAGACGAGCAGTTCACTTGAAAAAAAGTTGATTCACCGCAGAACACGCAGAGACCGCTGAGATTTTTTAATGTTTTTCGCTCTGCAAACTCAGTAATCTCAGCGGCAAATGCGTTTTTTTCTGGGAAGTCATGGGTATAATTTGGATATGCAAAACTCGGCGGATGCCCTGCTTTTAGATTTTCTAACCCCTGAAAAGGAGGCTCGTATCCTGATATTGGAGGGTGGTTCCGGCTGGTTGGCGCGGGAGGCGGCCCCAAAAGTGCCCGGTGGCGAAGTGCTCACGCTGGCGCGGGATGTGCGACAAGTCTGGGTTGCGCAACAAGCCCTGGCCGAAATCCCGAATGCCGCCGCAGGTTTTGAAGTTTTTCCCACTTCCGCTGGTTGGGATGTGGTTTTATTGGCGATCCCCAAAGAGCGGCGCTACGCCCGCACGCTATTGCTAGCGGCCTGGGCAGCACTCAAACCCGGCGGGCGGCTGCTGCTGGCCGGGCCTAGCCAGGGCGGGGCCAAAGCCGTGATCACCGATGCGGCCCGGCTGTTTGGCGAGGCCGCGGTTTTGGGCTACCGCGATCATCAACGGGTGGCGGCCTGCACGCGGGGGGAAGCGCTCCCCAATCCGTTGCCGGTGGAATTTCAACAAGTGGGGGTCGACCCCGGCACGCGCCACATTTTGGCAATTCCGCGCCCCGAGGGGATTCTAAAACTCGAAACGCATCCCGGCATCTTCTCGTGGGAAGCGCTCGACGAGGGCACCGCCTTGTTACTGGAGCATTGGCAGGTGCAGCCCGGCGAGCGCATCTGGGATGTGGGCTGCGGCTACGGCGTCATCGGCCTCTCGGCGGCGTTGGCCGGGGCTGGCTTGGTGGCCATGAGCGATGTGAATCTGTTGGCGGTGGCGTATGCCCGAAAGAACGCCGCCCATCACGGATTCGCACCAGTTGTGGAAGTTTTCCCCGCTGAGGGGCTGAATCTCACGCCCCACGCCCCACGCCCCACGCCC
>DOTA01000080.1 GCA_003513015.1 Chloroflexota bacterium | reverse complement strand
CCGGTCACGCCTTCGTGAATCCAGGTATAGTTTTCGACATGCTCCGCCACTTTGGCCGGTTCGGCGGTGTCTTTGTTGCCCTCGGGGGAGATGTCGTTCCAGGGGAGTTTGCACAAGCCGTGCAGGCTGAACCAGGTGCGCCACATGGGGAAGTAGTGCAGCGCTTCGGCTTTATCTTCAAAGGTGGGCAGCAAATTGTGAACCTGATCCATGAAAATCAGCCAGGCTTCATCGTGCTGCGGGCCTTTGGTCGCCAGTCCGTAGCCGCCCTGCTGCGCCAGGGATTCTTTGGTGCCGTACTCCGAAATTTCCATCCCCTTGATTTCCATGCCGATATCGTGCAGGAACTCGGGATCGGCGCCAAATTCCCCGGCAAAATACTCTTTCATATAGCGCACACCTTGCCCCACGATCACGCCAAAGCCCTCGCCGCACGCCATTTGGTGCAGCAATTCCAAGGCTGCGCGGCCATTGCCGAAGTTAAGTTCCAGCCCGCCAGTTTGTGCCTTCGTCAGGAAACCTTCCTCGTAGCACTCCATCGCAAAGGCGCAGCAGTTGGCAAAGGAAATCGAATCCACTCCGTAAGTATCGCAGTAGAAATTGAGTTCCAGCACGACTTGTGGGTCAAAGTTGCCGATGTTGGATCCCAGACCAGCGGCGTTTTCGTATTCGGGGCCATCCACCAGCACATTCGTCCCGGCGTAGGGGCCGGTTTTGACGGGGAAGCCATCGACCCCGTGGGAGCACGACATGCTGCAGCCCAGCCAGCAGCCGTCGGGCAAACCCTGGGTGAACTGCGACTTCCACACGCTGGAGTCGATTTTCGGGGTTTCGGGGTGGCTGCCGTAGCGGAAGTTGTGGGTGGGCAGCAGATCGAAGTGATCCATGATCTCCACAATGTTGGCGGTACCCACTTTGCGCATCTGGTTTTGCTTATCGTCGAGATCGGTGATCTCTTTGTTGATGCGCCGCCCGGCTTTGCGGATCAAATCCATATCGGCCACGCCATTCAAATCGCCGCGCATCCCGCTGAAGCGCACTACAATGCCTTTGATTTTTTTATCGCGGAACACGCGCCCCGCGCCGCCGCGCCCGGCTTGCTTCAGGCGGGTTTCCTGGCGGCGCACATCGTACCAGGTGGAGTTGATCAGAGCGTAGCGGATATGTTCCGCCGCCTGCCCGGCCGAAAGCACTGAAATACCGCGCCGGCCCTTTTCATCATCGGCATACATTTCGGTGAGCACGTTGCCCAACAGGTGCGAATCCACCCCCTCCAGCGGGGCGGTCTCGATGCTGACTTTGCCGGTATCCCCATCGAGAAAGATAATCACCTCCTCGGCAGCTTTCCCCTGAATTTCGAGGGCGTCGAACCCGGTAAATTTCAAAAACGGGGCAAAATATCCGCCCACGTTGCTATCGATCACATTGTGAGTCAGCGGGCTGAGCGTCACCACGGTGGCTTTGCCGCTGCCGGGGTAGGCCGTGATGCCGCAAATCGGGCCGTTGGCGATGACCAGCTCATTTTGGGCATCGTCCCAGGTGGTTTCGGGGCCGACAGCATCCCACAGCAGTTTGAGGGCGAAGCCGCGTCCGCCGGTGAACAGGTCTTTCATCTGNNGCAGTTCGTAAGTGTATTCCGCCAGCAAACGATGGGCGGATTTAAGTTCTTCTACTAGGATGGTTGTAGCCATAAAATTCTCCTTGTGCAAAAGGGGGGATCGGTGTTGATATTATGACCCGAAACGGGAGAGAGAACAACTGACGAATTTCCCTTTTCGCAGGTAGATCAATCACAAAGAAGCTGAGGTTGTCTCCCCAAAGGAGGAGCAAACCCGAATTTGACGGTGGCACCCCTCAAGTCAGCTTTGGGCCGCTCCCGTGGAATCTCCGTTAAGCCATCCCCCTGGATGGTAATTGGATGTTGACAGCCATCCGGTAATGCTGTAAAATAATCTCAGCGACATCCACTCACCATCCCTGCGGATGGAAAAACAAAGGAGAAACTTCCATGTCTACCCGGAATCCCCTCACCGTGCAAATCAGCCACCTGATCGAAGCGCCGCCAACACCGCTCGCCCCCGTCGCGGCCTCAGTAGATAATTACGAAATCAATGTGCAGGCCGCCCATGGATGGGCCATTATCGGACATTACAAAAATAACCTGCTGCAAACCGTCACTCTGCAAAAGACAGCAGTAACAACAAATAATCACATTTAACAGGAGACCTGCTATGCCTATCCGTGATCTTCAACTCCCCACCGATCTAATCCCCCTCGGCGATTTGCTCTTCGATAGCTTTCACTACCCTGAAAACCCGGAGTGGAGCGTGAAAGACGATGAACAAGAGCAGATTGCCGAAACCATCAAAAACTTGGCACGCATCTGGCCCATCATTCGTGTGGGTCAATTGTTTTCATCGGCGCTGCGGAATTTATTGCGCGGCTGCGTTTGGGAAGAAGATGGCAAGCTGGTGGGCTGTACCACGGTTCAACCGCACGGCAATACCAGCGTTTGGATTGTTGGTACCGTCAGTGTGCTGCCTGAGTATCGCCGCAGGGGCATCGCCCGCAAGTTGGTAGAGCGTAGCCTGGAGACCAGCCGCGAGCACGGTGGCGAAAAAGCCTGGCTGGATGTGATCGACGGCAACCTACCAGCCTACAAACTCTACGAAAGCCTGGGGTTCGAAGCCTATTCCGGGCATATCGATTTTCACATCCAGCCCGAGGAGGTGCCTCCGCACCCTGAGTTGCCACCCGGCTACACGGAACTCCCGCTAAAACGCTTCGATTGGCAACCGCGTTATGAATTAGAGAAGCGCATTTCTCCCGAAAATTTGCTCAAATACGAACCCGTGGAAGAAGGCCGTTTCCGCCAGACCGGGATTATGCGCTTGATTGCGCCGCTGATTATTTGGGCGCAAGGCACGCGGGATGAAACCTTTCAGATCCTCGATGCCCAGGGGCAAATCGTGGCCCGCATGGGTTACTCGGTCCCCAAAAAGGGCAACGGCGCAAATTCGATTTTTCTGCGTCTCGATCCCCAGCGACCGGAACTGGCCCCGTATATGGTTGGCGCCATGCTTCATCAGGTTACTACCCTTAACCCCGGAAAAAGAGTGGAACTATCCATCCCGTTGTGGCTGCAGCCTGCCATCGAAGCCGCCCAAGAAGCCGGTTTCGAAAAACGTCTGGCCAATCATCGCATGGGGTTGGTACTCTGAAACGCGGGATACCCAAATAGAGATTAATGATTACAATTCAAAAACAACATTCGAAGGAAAACAAACCATGGCTGAAACCGAAAAAATTACCATCAATATGAGCATTATCGAACTGGGCAAAGTAGATTTGCTGGTGCAGGAGGGCTTTTACCAAAACCGCACCGATTTCATCCGCGCCGCCATCCGCAGTCAGCTCGACAAGCACGAAACCGCCGTGCAAAGCTCGATCATCCGCAACGAGTTTGGGTTGGGCGTTTTTGTGTGTACCCGCGAGGGGCTGGAGAAAACGCTGGCAAAGAGCGAGCGCAAAAATTACAATGTGATTGGCCGCCTGGTGATCCAGGAGGATGTTTCCCCCGAACTGGCCGATCAGGCCATTGAGTCGATCCGTGTGATCGGCAGCCTGCGCGCCAGCGAGACGGTCAAGGCCGCCCTGAAAGAGCGAATTGCTTACGGCATCGAAATAAAATAACGCCGGAGTCGGGCAGCCTCCTATTTTCAAAATGAGCTGCCCGACCCATTGACGTATTTCGTCAATAAATCACATCAAAATATCGAAAAACAACCGAAATTAGTTGACTTTTTGACGATTTTCGGTAAAATGATTTTTATGCTCGACGAAATCGATCAAAAAATCATTTCATACCTGCAATATGATGGGCGCATGCCCTTCACCACCATCGCCTCTGCCTTAGGCATTACGGAGGCAACCGTTCGGCGTCGGGTCAAGCAATTATCTGAGAGCGCCAAAATGCAAATTGTGGCTATCGTTGAACCACAAGAATTAGGGTGGAATGAAGCCGCCATGATCGGCATCTCGGTCAAAGCCAACCGACTGGCCGCCGTCGCCGATGAGATTGCCCGCCTCCCCGAAGTTACTTATCTGTTCCAAGCCGCGGGCGAATTTGACCTGTTCGCCGAAGTCTATTGCAAAGACCGCCAGCACTTCGTCTCTTTCCTCAATGAGCGCTTGCAACAAATCCCCGATGTCGAGCGCACCCAATCTTTCCTGATACTCAAAATGCACAAATTGTCATATCGTTGGGGTGAATTAGAACCCCCTATTTTGCCGGAATAACCTTACGAATTTCATTGCGAAACCAGCATACCCAGGAGCATAAATGGCGAATCCCACACACAATCAAACCCTCGCCGAACTTGTTCACCAAAAGTCCGTCGAAATTTTGCAGGAGGTCGGGTTTTGCGTGCCAGATGTTGAAATTCTGGTGCGTTTGGCTGCCGCAGGATTTCCGGTGGACCTGGAATCTCAAATGGTGCGGATCACCCCCGATTTATTGAATACCGCTCTCCAAGCCCTCCCCAGGGAGGGGAAATTCTACAACCGTAAAGGAGAAATTCTGACTCAGTTTGGGGTTGATTCCGTTTTTATGGGAGCAGGAACCCCCGTAAACGTCTTCGATCTCCACACCGGCGAACATCGTTCCGCCACCCGCCAGGATGTGCGCCAACTGGTGGCTATCCAGCAAGCCCTGCCCCAGGTGGATGTTGTGCGCCCCACGGTCACCGCCACCGACCAGGGCGATCTCTCCGATCTGGTCGAAATCGCCGAACTGCTGCGCAACACCGACAAGCCAGTGGTGCACCGCACCCTGATTCCCGAGCATGTCGATGCCGCCGCCGAAATGCTCTTTGCCGTGGCGGGCGGCGCAGAGGCTTTTCGGGCGCGCCCGTTTTTTGCCACACTCTATTGCCCGATCAGCCCTGGCTATTTCACGCCTGAAAACATCCATTGTATGCTGCGCTGGGCCGAACACGGCGTGCCTATCACGCTGCTCAGCATGGCCATGGGCGGCGCTTCGGCCCCGGCTACTCTGCTGGGCGAATTGATCGTGATCAACACCGATATTCTGGCCTGGATCGTGACGCTGCAAATTTTATATCCCGGCACGCCGCTGTGGTATGGCTCGGTTTCGGCGGTGCTCGATATGAAAACCGGCCTGCTGCCCCTGGGCGCACCGGAGCGCGGCATGATCAACAGTGGAGCCGCCATCATGGGGCATTTTTACGGTATCCCCTCCATGTGTGGCGGGCTTTCCTCAGATGCCAAGCAGTTGGATGCCCAGGCCGGTTTCGAAAAAGTCACCACGGCTATCCCCCTCATGCAAGAAAGCGCCAGCATTATTTACGGCGTGGGCGCCACCGATGCCGGATCAACGATTTCGTACACCCAAATGGTTTTTGACGATGAGATCATCGCCGGAATCCGTCGCATGTGGCAGGGCATCGCGTTGCACGACCCCGCGGAGGAGGTGGCGCTGATCAAAGCCAACACACCGCGCGGCAATTTTATGTCGGCGCGGCACACCCTGCGGCATTACCGCGAGCACTGGTATCCCCAGATCATCAGCCGTGATACCTATTCCACCTGGTTGGAGAAAGGTGAAACCATCGAAAGCATTTGCCGCCGCAAGGCGCAAGAGATTGTCGCCCATCACCAACCTCCGCCACTCCCCTCCGGGGTAGAAACCGCATTAGAGACTGTTATGCGCCGCTATCTGCCGGATTTTCATTTTTAGAAAGAGCTACTGCAAACTACGGAGAGCACTGAGATTTCTGGTCAACCGAAAATGCAATTACGTTAGATTTATCAACTACTGCACGAAACTAAGGAGAGCTATATGTCTGAAGAACTATACAAAAAACTGGCCCAGGCCGTGATCGATGGTGAGCCGGAGCAGGCCGAAGCGCTGGCCCAGCAAGCCCTGGAGCAGGGGGTTGACCCCCTGGCCTGTATCAACCGGGGGCTGATGGTGGGCATCCAAAAAGTGGGTGAGTTATTCTCAGAGGGCGAATATTTCCTGCCGGAGTTAATCATCGGCGCGGATGCCATGAAACAAGCCCTGGATGTGCTCGAACCCTCCTTGATGGGCGGGCAGGCACGTGAGGTTGTGGGCAGGGTAGTGATTGGCACTGTCAAAGGCGATCTGCACGAGATTGGTAAAACTCTGGTGGCCACCATGCTGACGGCCAACGGCTTCAAGGTGACGGATATCGGCGTCGATAAAAGCCCCGAAGAATTTGTCGCCGCCATTCGAGCCGCGGATGCCGACCTGGTGGGCTGTTCGGCCCTCTTGACCACTACCATGCTGCAACAGAAAAAATTGGTCGAAGCCATTAAAGAGGCTGGCCTGCGAGACAAAGTGAAGATTATGGTGGGCGGAGCACCGGTCACCGAAAGTTTTGCCAAGGAAATTGGCGCCGATGGTTATGCGGAGGATGCAATTTCAGCCGTTGATCTGGCTTTCCGGCTGATCGATGCCCCCGCCTAAACAACTTTTTATTTTTCCAAAGGAGGAAGAAATGCAAGTTATAAAGGCACCCAGAATCTTATTTTTTTTGTTGATCGCAGTTTTGTTGCTGATCGGCCTGGTCGGCTGTGGCGGTCAAACCGATCAACCCACGGCTGAACAGCCCGCGGATACGGGCGAATCCGCCCAAGCCGAACCACCGGCAGCACCGGAGATGGCGAAATCTAGCGCAGTCATCATTATCCCGCAAGACCCGCTCGGTTTCAACGGTTTGGTGGCTGATACCGGCTACGAAGCCATGGTTGGTGAACTGGTGTTACTGGCCGTTTCCGAGATTGATCCCAACGGCAATGTTTACCCCGAACTGGCCGCAGAAATCCCCACCCTGGAGAATGGCGGCGTGGCTTTCGATGAAGAAAACTGGACCATGGATGTGACCTGGAAACTGCGCGACGATGTTTTTTGGGCCGATGGCGAACAGGTCACCGTGGATGATGTGATCTTCACCTGGAATGCCATCACCGATCCCGAAATGGGCATTTGGGTGGATGGCGTCGATTACACCGATAGCCTCGAAAAGATCGATGATTTCACTTTTGTGGTGCACTACAACACGGTTTACACCTCCTACCAAACCCAGTTTGGCGGCGAGAATTTCAATGTCTACCCGGAGCACTACTGCGATGCATCCCAGGGTTTCACCGCCTGGGATTGCAACCGCGCACCCCTCAGCGATGGCCCCTACATTCTGGATGAATGGGTGACTGGCGATCACATGAGCTTTTCAGCCAATGAAAATTATTTCGAAGCGGGTAAGCCCGGCATAGACACCCTGATCGTGCAAATTGTGCCGGAGCAATCTGTTCGCAAGGCCATGATGGCCGAAGGCGATGCTGATCTGAATATGTGGCTCTCCGAAGCCGAAGCCAAAGAACTCTCCGAGTTGAGCAACGTCTATGTCAGTTTCTCGCCCACCGAACGCTGGGTTTTTCGCCTGATCCCCAACCTGGTGGAACGCGGCACGGTAGATCCCGCCGGGCCGCCGCACCCTGTTTTGGGGGATGTGCGAGTGCGGCAGGCCATCCGCATGGCCGTGGATGTTGATACCATCACCAATTCGGTCTTTTTGGGCTATCCCAAACCCGTCTGGACGGAATTCTTCCGCCCGCCCTACGTTTGCGATGTACCTCGCCCCGTTTTTGATGTAGCCGGTGCCAAATCCTTGCTCGAAGGCGCGGGCTGGACGGATACCGATGGCGACGGCGTGCGAGAATGTCATGGCTGCACCACCGCCGAAGAAGGCAACCTGATGGAAATCGAGTTGATGACCTATGGTGAATACGGCGAAGAACTCGAACTGGCCCACCAGTTGATCGGTGAAATGTTAGGTGAGATCGGCATCAAGGTGGAGCTTTCGGTGATCGAAGGTGCGGTGCTCTGGGCCGATTACGAGAGTGGCGGCCTCGAACAAACCGGTGATTTCGACCTGAACCTCTACGATGATGGCTACCCCGGCATTGATCCCACCGACAATCAGTTGTGGTACTACTACTATACTGCTGCCGCCGAACCCGACTACGGCTGGAACGTGGGTCGCTGGTCGAACGCAGACTTCGATGCCCTGCTCGATGAAGCCTATACCCTCGACGAAGACTACCGCAAAGAACTCTTCTGCCAGATGGCCGATATCATGGATGCGGAGCTTCCTCAAATCCTGCTGTGGTCTGCCATTGGGGCCGATGCCTTCTCGAACCGGTTGGAGGGCGGGCAATCGACCACCAACGATCTGCCCACCTGGAACGTGGCCGACTGGACGATCAACGAATAGCACGCTTACTCTCGGGGTGGCAGTCATCTTTTAGGTGGCTGCCACCCCAAATTCCAGGTAAAGATGCTCAATTACATCATCCGGCGTTTATTGCAGGCAGTGCCGATGCTCTTCCTGCTCAGCTTAATCTTGTTCGTGCTCATCAACATTGTCCCCGGCGGGCCGTTGGCGGGCTATGGGCGCACGCGCCGCATCAACGAAGAAAAAATCGAACAACTTAAGCGCCAGTTCGGGCTGGATAAGCCCCTGCCGGTGCAGTATGTGGTTTGGCTGGTTGGGAACGATTGGATGCACATCGATGCCGACGGCGACGGCGTGGCCGAAAGTTATGGTGAGCGGAAGGGCATCTTGCGCGGCGATTTTGGCTTCTCTTTTCGCAGCCGCAAACCGGTACTGGAAGAAATTAGCGACCGCCTGGGAAATACCATTTATCTGATGGGCATCACGCTGCTGGTGGTGGCGCTGATCGCCATCCCCATTGGGGTGATCTCGGCCATCAAGCAATATTCCTGGTTTGATCTTGTCGCCACCACGCTTTCGTTTATGGGGCAGGCCATCCCGGAATTTTGGCTGGGATTGGTGTTGCTGTTGATTTTTTACGTGCGTTTGAACAACCCCATCACGGGCGATTCGCTCTTGCCCTCGGGTGGGATGTACACCCTGGGGGCCGATTTTTCCGTTTGGGATTGGGCCGAACACCTGATTTTACCGGTCACGATGGGCATGGTGGGCTGGGTGGCCTGGTACTCGCGCTTTTTACGCTCCTCCATGCTCGAAACCATCCACCAGGATTACATCCGCACGGCGCGTGCCAAGGGGCAAAAAGAACGCATCGTGATGGTGAAACACGCCCTCAAAAACGCCCTGATCCCGTTGGTAACGCTTTTCGCCCTCGATTTCCCGTACATTTTCACCGGTTCCATCTATGTGGAGTTGATCTTCTCCTGGCCGGGGATGGGCCGCCTATTTTATGATTCTGCCGTTCACCGGGATTATCCGGTTTTGATGGGTATCCTGATCATCAGCGCCTGCCTGATTATGGTCTGTAACCTGGCCGCCGATTTGGCCTACGCCTACCTGGACCCGCGGGTGCGCTACGACTAAGGGATGGCATCGAACCCCATGGAACACACTGCTCCCGAAAAACTCCTCCCCGATGCTGAAAAAACCGCGCTCCCACAAGTCAGCATGGGAAAGATGGTCTGGCGGCGCTTCCGGCGGCACCGCGGTGCCGTGGCGGGCGCGGTCATCCTGACCATCATCATCCTGAGTTGTTTGCTGGCCTCGTTTTCGCCCTACGACCCCGAAAAATCCAATCTTGCCAGCGCCTTGCAGCCGCCCTCCCTGCAGCACCCCTTCGGCACCGATGCCCTCGGGCGCGATCTGCTCACCCGCGTGCTCTACGGCGGACGGATTTCGCTGTTTGTGGGCTTTATGGTGGTAATCATCACCATGGTGATCGGCATCCCTGTGGGCGCGATTGCCGGTTATTACGGCGGCTGGGTCGATGATCTGCTGATGCGCGTGATCGACTCTGCGTTGGCTCTGCCCTCCCTGATGATTCTGATTCTGCTCTCGGCCATCCTGCGCGAAGTGGAAATCCCCTTTTTGCAGCGCAATAACGTGATGACCATCGCCTTTGTGATTGGCATCCTCTCATGGATGACGATTGCCCGATTGGTGCGTGCCATCTTTCTGACCCTGCGCGAGATGGAATACGTTACAGCGGCGCGGGCCTTGGGTGCTTCCAATTTTCGCATCATCCTCAGTGAGATTCTGCCCAACGGCTTTGGCCCCATCATCGTGGAAGCCACCCTCGAAATCGGGTGGGCCATCATGGAAGAATCGGGCCTCTCATTTTTGGGTTTTGGCATCCAGCCGCCCACCCCCAGTTGGGGCAACCTGCTCAACAACGCCCAAGAACATCTGGTCAAGCATCCCTGGCTGGCGATCTTCCCTGGCCTGATGATCTTCCTCACGATCATCTCGGTCAACTACATCGGCGATGGCCTGCGCGACGCCCTCGACCCTTATAAAATTTTGAAGCAGATCGATGAAGTATGAATGAACCGCTAAGCACGCCAAGAGCGCAGAGTTTTTATTATTTTTTTCTCTGCGTTCTCTGCGATCTCAGCGGTAAATAGATTTCAGGAGTATTTTTAATGATTGTTGAACGCCCGCCCATTGAACCCATCGTCACGCCCTATCAAATGCACTTTCTCAGTGAGCAACAACTCGTTGATCTGCAAGCCGCCACCCTCACTGTGTTGGAAGAAACCGGCGTGCAGTTCCC
>DOTA01000005.1:1846-4660 GCA_003513015.1 Chloroflexota bacterium | reverse complement strand
TCAGCCCAGGTTTCGATTTGGGCGGCGAAGGCCAGCAGCAGAGTGCATAGTTCATCCAAAATTAGGCCGAGGGATTGGCGCACGCGCAAGGCGTCCGTGTTGTCAACCACATCCATCGAGGTCATGCCCAGATGGATGATGCCACCTCCGACCGGGCATTGCTCGGCGAAAGTTTTGACCTCAGCCATCACATCGTGGTGAATTTCGGCTTCGATCTGGTTGGCGCGGGCTACATCAATTTGGTCGGCGTGGATGCGCAGATCGGCAACCTGCTCGGTGCTGACTAACCCAAACTCGGCCTGAACCTCGGCCAGTGCGACCCAAATTTGCCGCCAGATTTTGCGCTTGTTGACTTCGCTCCAGACGGCACGCATCTCGGCAGAGCCATAGCGCCAGGAGAAGGGGGAGAGGTAATTGGTGTAATCGTTAGGTGTTGTCATTAATTTTTTATGCAATTTCTAACCGCGGAGTGCGCTGAGTACGCGGAGAAAATATTTATCTACTCTGCGGTCTCTCTGAACTCCGCGGTAAATGGCTAAGCCATTTTCAGGCCGTTCTCAAACAATTTGACGCCCATACCGCCGCTTTCCCCACGCGTCCAGTTGGGATGCTGGTGGGGATAGATATGATCTTCGGGGTGGGGCATCAAGCCGATGATATTGCCGGCGGGGTTGGTGATGCCAGCAATATCACGCGGGGAGCCATTGGGATTCACGGGATACACTCCATCCGCGGTTGTGCCATCTGGATGAGTGTAAGCTAGCCCGATTTGCTCGGTGGGGAGGGCTTGGCCTTCGGCCATTAAGAAACGGCCTTCGCCGTGGGCTACCGGGCAGAAAATGGGGGGCAAATCCGTTAGCCAAGGAGAAGGGTTGACCTTGTTCGGGGCAAGCGTTACCCAGCGACATTCGAAATGGCCAGAGGCATTGAAGGTCAGCGTGGCGGTTTGGCCGTTGCCGGGCAATATTCCAGCTTTGACTAGCACTTGAAAGCCATTGCAAATCCCAATCACGGGACGGTTACTTTCTACGAAGGCCAGCAGTAAATCTTCGAAGGCGGTTTGGAGTTCGAGCGCCCACAATCGGCCCGCGCCAAGAGCATCACCATAAGAAAATCCACCGGGGAGGGCCAGCATGACATAATCACGCCAATTTTTGCCATTTTCGCGCAAGCGGCTGAGCGGGACGATATTAGGTGCGCCACCCGCCAGACGGATGGCTTCAGCCAGATCGCCGTCGCGGTTGGTGCCGGGAGCGTGGAGGATGAGAACGGGTTTCGGTGTCATGTGATTCGGTGTCGGGTTTCAGGTGGACTTAAAAGCGGCGAGGAGGGCGGATAATGGAAGATTGATGACCATAGATTGTTCGTGAGTGATTTCTAAAACCTCTTTCTCGATCACGCAACCTAAGTATCGATACAGCGGTCGGCGATCGGCGGTCAGCGGTTGGAAGGCTGACTCAAACGCTTCGATTTTATTCGGCTCCACCTCCACCAGGAAGCAGCCGTTGGTTTCGGCGAAGATGGCCACAGCGGGGTTCTCGTTCAGTGCCGAAATATCTAGGGAGAGGCCCAGTCGCCCGGCAAGGGACATTTCGGCAGCGGCCACGGCCAGCCCGCCCTCGCTGAGGTCGTGGGCGGCACGGATCAGCCCGGCGTGGATGCCTTTGTGCAAAGCCGCGTACATCTCCGGGGCGCGCTCGGGGAGAACGGGAACAGCTTCCAGGGCAGGGGAACCCTCAAATAACGGCAGCCCCCCAAGCAGCCGTGCGTGGCTCCCTGCCAGGGCCGGGGTCCAATCTCCGAGCAGGTAAATCTGTCCACCCGCGTTCTTTAAATCCATAGTCACAGCCTGGCGCACATCCGGGTGAATGCCAATCGACGAAATTAGCAGCGTGCCGGGGATGGCGCGGCGCTGGCCGTCGGAGGCGGTATATTCGTTGTTGAGCGAATCTTTGCCCGAGATGAAGGGCGTGCCAAAGTGCAGGGCGGCATCGTGACAGCCCTGGGCGGCCTGCACCAGCGTGCCGAGGGTTTCGGGGCGCAGCGGATCGCCCCAGCAAAAGTTGTCGAGGATGGCGATGCGGGCGGGGTCTGTCCCCACGGCCACGGCGTTGCGGATGGCCTCATCGACCACGCTGACGGCCATCGCATAGGGGTCGGCTTCGCTCAAAATGGGGTTGATGCCGTTCGCCAGCGTGAAGCCGCGCCAGCCGGGGATGTCAAGCGGCTTGAGCACGGCGGCGTCGGAGGGGCCATCGGCGTGCGGCCCGGCCAGCGGTTTAGCCACCGTGGAGCCGCGCACTTCGTGATCGTAGACGCGGATGATGGATTCTTTAGAGGCGAGGTTGGGGTGGGAGAGGAGGGCGAGGAGTAAATCGGGGTGCGAAGTGCGAAGTGCGGGGTGCGGGGTGCGGAGTATTTCACGAGGCACGCCTGACACCGTAGCACGCAATTCCCGGCGTGGGCAGGTGTGTAAGAAACCGTTTTCGAGATCAACCACGGGGGTATCGCCATATTGGACTTGCAGACGGCCAGAGGGGATAAACTCGCCGATGTCGGACCATTCCACCCANNCATGCGTTCCTGAGCCTCAGAGAGCCAGATCTCCCAGGGGGCCAGCCCGGCGTATTTGAGGGGCACTTTAGCGAGATCGACGCGCACCCCCAAGTTTTCGCCCATCTCACCCACCGCCGAGGAGAGGCCCCCCGCACCGCAATCGGTGATAGCGCTGTAGAGATGAGCATCACGGGCGCGCTCCACCACTTCGATGAGACCCTTTTCGGTGATGGGATCGCCGATCTGAACGGAGGCTCC
>DOTA01000005.1:0-1778 GCA_003513015.1 Chloroflexota bacterium | reverse complement strand
TGGGCCTGGCGGGGATGGCAATCGCGCGGGCCGATGCCTACGGCTCCACAGTAGACCAGGGGATTGGCGGTGTAGCCTTCGTGATAGTAAACCGCACCATTGACGGTAGGCAAACCCAGCTTGTTACCGTAATCTTCGATGCCTGCCACTACGCCCGCGCGGATGCGCGTGGGGTGCAGCACGCTTTCGGGGAGTTCAGCGTGGGGCAAATCCGCGGGGCCAAAGCAGAGCACATCGGTAGCGGCAATCGGGCGGTGTGAAACCCCCAAAATATCGCGCACCACTCCCCCGATTCCGGTGTTAGCGCCGCCGAAAGGCTCAATGGCAGAGGGGTGATTGTGCGTCTCCACTTTGAAGGAGAGATCGGTTTTTTCATCAAATTCGATCACGCCGGCGTTATCCACAAAAGCGGAGCGCACCCAGGGGGCGTTGATCTGCTCGGTGGCAGAACGCAGGTAGGTTTTGAGGAGGTTGTCGATTTGGTAAGAATTGACTGCGGACCGCAGACCGCTGACCGCGGTTTTGAAACGGCCGTCTGCCGTCTGCTGTCTGCGGTCATGTGTCACATCGATCATCGCCCGGAAAGTTTTATGCACACAATGTTCGCTCCAGGTTTGGGCAATGGTTTCGAGTTCGGCATCGGTGGCGGGTCGATTTTCGCGGGCAAAATAATCCCGAACGGCGCGCATTTCGTTGAGGTCAAGGGCGAGCCGTCGCTCGCGGCTGAGAATTAGCAGGCCATCGTCATCGAATTGGGAAAGGTCGATATTGTCGGGGGGGATAACTTCTGGGGTGCCGTGGGCAAACTCGGGTTGAATCTCGCCTAGGGTGTAGCGTTGGATGGTGTCGTTGACCAGCAGGGCTTTGGCGATGCGGTGCAGTTCGCTTTCAGTTAGTTCACCGCTAAATTCATAACGCGTCCCGGTGGCGACCGCCTGGAGTTCGCGGTATCCCACGCGGTGAGCGGCGCGCAGCAACTCGTTGGCGGTGTTGTCGGTCACACCAGGGCGCAGGGTGACTTCAATGGTCAGGCAACCGTTATCATATTCGGCTTTAAAGGCAGTGACCCTGTCTTTGCCGAGGGGCTGCCAGCTATACTGGTCGGTAACAGGGTCACTGAGGAGAGTTTGACTGATTTTGTGGAGGGTCTCTGGTGAGAGATCACCCTCCATAAAGTAGAGATCAACTATTTTCAGGACCAGCCTTTGCTGGATCCCCAAAGAGGGGAGCTGAGCCAGAATGGTCTCGGCTCGGATGGTCAACACCGAGGTTTTAGAGATGCGGAAACTGGTGGATCGGCTTTGTCTAGACATGTCGGCGGGATTATACTGAAAATCGACCATTTTGGATAGTTCTATTTTTAAAGGCCGCTTGACGGTGTATCGAGGACTTAATGGTAATAGATGATGATATTTATGATAATAATAGTAATTATTAAAACGAATATCATTTTCAGACAATGGCGATTTTATTTTGCAGCCAGGTTTTCCGAAAATGCTTAGCTTCGAAAAAACATACTATCGTCTCAATGTAGGGTAGGGGATGGGAAGTTTCAATCGATTGAATCAGCAACATCAATGGGGCACAGCGATATTCCTCCACTCCGTTTTTCATGAATAACTTATAGCTAGGCCGAATTGCATGGGTCAAACTAAGACATTCCGATAGGGATGGTTTTTAAGTGTTATTATATTTATGATTTCGATAAGTATTATTAACGCAATCATAAACATTCAGTGCTTTGTGAATAAAGTGTTTGTAGGTGTTGTCAGTTGTAG
>DOTA01000414.1 GCA_003513015.1 Chloroflexota bacterium | reverse complement strand
AGTATTGCCGTATTCGAGAGTACAACAAGGTTTTTCGGAGTCTAAGAATAAAATTTGCATCTTTAATTTTCTTCAACATAATACCCTTCTTGACAGAATTTTTAAGAAATACTCCACGGGAAAGAAAAAATATATCCTAATAATATAAAAAAACTTGCAAATGGACAAGGGGACATAAAGTTATTGAATGAAGTTCACATTGTTGACAGGTTTAAATTTTGTAATGCGATTAGCCTACAAACAGTATCTTCACATTTTTCATACAAGTTTCTTACGCCGGTTTAAGCTCCTTTTAATCGTGGGGCGTAAAATTTAAATCGCCTTTATGCTGTGAAAGGAATAGCTATATGAACTGGAAGCGAATTTTGTATGTACTTTTTGTTGGCGTTGTGGCAGTGACTAGCGCGACGGCTGGGGCTGTGGTCGGTGGACAAGTCGTTTTAACGGTGGCAAAACCAAGCGCGGTCAGTAGCGTCGCTCCAACGGCTTATTCGGATGTGCCTGCACAGTTGAAAATTTCCAACACGCAGATCGAAACCGCGATTACGCAGACCGTTGAAAAGGTCGGCCCGGCAGTGGTGACGGTCGTTGGCACAGTGCCCGGTCAGATGACCTTCTTTGGGCGCACTCCAGACGGGCAATCCAGCGGCAGCGGCTTAATTATCTCATCGGATGGATACATCGTCACCAACAACCATGTGGTCGAAGATGCAAGCGATCTATCGGTGATTCTGTCGGACGGCACGCAACTACCGGTGCAAGTTATCAGCACCGATATTTTCGCCGATCTGGCCGTGCTCAAGGCGGACGGTCAAATGCCGGCCGTAGTCACCATTGGCAACTCGGACAACCTGAAATCAGGTGAAACAGTCATCGCCATTGGGTCGCCGCTGGGTGAGTTCCGTAACACAGTTACAGTGGGCGTGATCAGCGCCACCGGTCGCATGCTGGATACCGGTAACGGCTACTTCATGGAAGACCTGTTGCAAACCGATGCGGCCATCAACCAGGGCAACTCTGGCGGACCGTTGGTCAACCTGGCGGGCGAAGTTGTGGGCATCAATGCCCTAATCGTGCGCGGCGCCGGTTACGGCAGCGCGGTGGCGGAGGGCCTGGGTTTTGCCATCCCTGCAAACACAGTACAGGCCATCAGCCAGCAGTTGATCGAAAATGGCTACGTTTCCTATCCCTACCTGGGCGTTAGCTGGCAGTGGATCACCCCCAGCATTGCCGCTCGTTATGGCTTGCCCGTAGAGAGCGGGGCTTATATTTCCGGCGTGGAATCCGGCAGCCCGGCCGACAAGGCGGGTTTACAACAGGGCGATATTGTCACCCAAATTGGGGATACAAAACTGGATGCGGATCATCCCTTTATCAACGCTTTGTACCTGTTTTCTGCGGGAAACAGCACCACCCTGGAAGTTGTGAGGGGTCAGGATACCCTGAATTTGCAGGTTACTTTTGGGGAGCATACCGCACCCTAAAATCCGAGCTTTGAAATTCTACAGAAAAACCAAAACATCCCGCGGCTTTTTAGAGTCCGCGGGATGTTTTCATCTGCTATAATGCCGTTTATGCGGAAAATATTTATCGCCATAGTGATGACGGCTGGGATTTTTTTCATCTTCACACAATTTGCACAATTGGAAAATATTATCAAAACCGTGCAACGTGGAGATTTGCGCTTTTTATTGCTGGCCGTTGCCATTGAATTTGTCTGGCTTATAAATGTTGCCGCACTTTATCGGACGATTTATCGAGTTTTGGGGATTGAAGAAGCCCTCAAAGATATGCTCTTGGTGGCTGCCGCGGCTAATTTTGTCAATGTGGTGACGCCCACAGCCGGGGTAGGAGGTGTGGCGGTTTTTATCTCCGAGGCCCGGCGCAAAGGCTATTCACGCGGGCGCACGACCGTTGCCTCGGCAATTTATGTATTATTTGATTATGTCGGTTTTTTGCTGGTGCTGGCGATAGGGCTGTTTGTCCTCTTTCGGCGGGATAAATTGCAAATGAGTGAGATTGCGGCTTCAGGAATTTTATTATTGATTGCCGGGATGATTTTGGCTTTGCTTTACCTGGGGATGTATTCAGAGCAACGACTGGCCAAATTTCTGGCTTGGATGGCCGGGATTGTGAACAAAATTATGCGGCCCTTCCGGCGCAAGAAAAGCGATTACATCCAGCTCGAACGTGCTTATGCGTATGCTCACGATATTTTTGAGGGAATGCAAGAATTACGCGGTAAACCCCACGAGTTGGCCTTGCCAATGTTGTTGGCTTTGAGCAGCAAAGCGTTGTTAATTATTGTTCTACTTTTGTGCTTTCTGGCCTTTGACGTGGCCTTATCAGCAGGAACGCTGATTTCTGGGTTCAGTATTGCCTTTCTCTTCACGATTGTTTCGCCAACCCCCAATGGTGTGGGCGTGGTGGAAGGCGCGCTAACCCTGGTGCTGGCATCTTTTTACATTCCCTTGAGTGATGCAGCCGTGATTGCCCTCATTTACCGCGGAGTGACATTTTGGCTACCCCTCGCTTTTGGGATGCTTGCCATGCGTTGGTTGGGCGGAGAGGATCAAGCAGCAACAATTGAAGAAGATTCGACTCCCGAAGGTTGAGCAATTTCCAGAGAAATCCGATGAACTACCAATGGTTGTTATTCGATGCCGACGGCACGCTGTTCGATTACGATCAAGCCGAGGCCGCCGCCCTGAAAAAAGCCTTCGAAAGTTTTGGGGGCGATTTTCAGAAGGCTTACGCTCAAAGTTACCGGAAAATCAACGCCTTGATCTGGCACGAATTTGAGCGCGGCGAAATCACGCAAGTTGATTTGCGAACCCAAAGGTTTGCCCGGCTTTTCGAGGCCATTGATGTGGATTTCGATCCCCAAGATTTCAGCCAAAATTATTTGAAGTTCCTGGGAGAAGGGGCATATCTGATAAATGGAGCGCAAGAAATCTTGGAAATTCTGGCGAGAAAGGTGGAGCTGATGCTGATCACCAATGGGCTGAAGGATGTGCAACGCGCCCGACTAGCGCGCTCCACCATCCAGGATTATTTCAAGGATGTGGTAATCTCTGAGGAAGTGGGAGCAGCCAAACCAGATGAACGAATTTTCGAGGCCGCCTTCCAGAAAATGGGAAACCCGAATAAAAAGGATGTGCTCATCGTCGGGGATAGCCTGACATCAGATATGCGCGGCGGCAATCTCTTTGGCATCGACACCTGTTGGTTCAATCCCGAACAAAAAGTTCGCGATCAGGATGTGCAGATTCGCTACGAAATCACTAATCTCATAGAAATATTACCCATCGTGGGCATTGACTACCTCTAACAATTTGCACGAAGACATGATATAAATCCATCTGGGAGAAGGGTCACCATAATATTTAATTCGCGGGGATTTGCGAGTGGGAGGGCAAAGTTGGACGCAGCAATCGGAGTTGGGAAGTGCATCGTAACACAAACTTGTGTGGTTCTGGTTTTCATTGTTTTAGCTTCCCTGGCATCTTTGAAGTTCGGCCTAATTTTTAAAATTCTTCGGCCCGTTCTTGGTTTTTTTGTGGGCCTATCTGTGGGAGCCTATTTGATCAGCTTAGTTTCTTATGATGCCGTCCGATTAGGATCTCTAGTCTTTGGGATTATTGGGGCCATAGCAACTATGACAGTTAGCGGTTTTTTGGAAAAAATATAATTTTCGAATTTTGAACTGATCCTGTTATCAACTTTTGCTATAATCTAGATCATGGATAAAAGCCCCAAGCCTAATCGCTCAGAACTCAGCGCATACGATCTGTTTATCACAATCATCACCGGGTTAGCAGTGATCGGGGTAATGGTGATTTTAATCCCATTCTTCAGTGGTACGGCGAAAGAGCTTGCTATCTCCATAGACAGCTTTTTTTGTGTTCTCTTTTTCGCGGATTTTTGCTATTTATGGTCCTCTGCGCCCAATAAACGAGCCTATTTCCTCAAATGGGGCTGGATTGATTTTCTAGGGAGTTTGCCATATTTATCGATTCTACGCCTTTTGCGAATCCCGCGCGCTTTCCGGGTTGTCCAGTCGATACGTAAGGGCAGACTAAAAGGATTAAAGCAGGTACTCAAGAAACACCCGGAACGTACCACCTTTCTCGGGATTTCACTCTTTGCCATCAGCATTGTGAGCATGTCAAGTTATTTGATTTTACGTTTAGAACAACTTTCCCCCACAAAGAATATTAAAAATGCCAGCGATGCTCTCTGGTGGTCGATTGTTACCGTGACGACGGTTGGGTATGGAGACCGTGTACCCACCACGAACGTGGGGCGAATTGTTGCCGGTTTATTGATGTTTGTAGGGATCGGAATTTTCAGCGCGTTAACCAGTTATCTCTCAACAGCCTTCATCAATCGCCCGGATCAGGATCAGAAACGAAAAGATGAGAATGACGAAATCACGCTACGGTTAAATGCCATCGAGCAGCAACTCAAAGAATTAACTGCTTTGATTAAAAAGAAAAACGACACGGAAGAATAAACTCTGATTACAGAACAAAAAAAGAGACGCCCACATGCGACGTCTCTTTTTGATTTTAGAAAGCCAGTGTTAGACCTCAGCAACCGGTATGGTGATATGGAAAGTGGTTCCTTGTTCATATTCACTTTCGAACCAAATTTTGCCTCCCTGCATTTCAACCAGATTGCGAGTGATGTTCAAGCCCAGGCCCGTCCCAGGTGATTCGCGCGCCTTGGGGTCATCCGAGCGGAAAAATTTAGTGAAAATTTTGGCTTGATCTTCGGGCTTCATCCCCAATCCGGTATCCCGAACGGCCACACGCACCACATCGGCGGCTCCTTCGGGGTCCCATTTATTTGCGGAGCGTTCCGCTTCAATAGTAATGGTACCGCCCGCGGGGGTGTATTTATAAGCGTTGCTAACCAGGTTGATCAGAACCTGCACCAAACGCGTACGGTCACCCCAAACTTCGGGCAAATCTTCGGGAATCTGGATCGCGAGGGTCTGTTCTTTCTCTTCGACATCGCGCCGCTGCGCCCGGGCAACTTCATCCACAATATCGGCAACCTGAACAGCTTTGAAATCCAGGCGCAAATGGCCCGACTCAATGCGAGAAATATCGGCCAAATCGCCCACGATGGTGGTCATGCGGTTGACATTGGCTCGGATGGTGCTCAAGAAGTTTTCTTGCGCTTCGGTAATTGGCCCCACCGCGCCGCTGATCAGCAAATCGGTGTAACCGCGCATCGAGGTCATGGGGTTCTTGAGTTCGTGGGAAACTTGTGAGACAAACTCTGTTTTGGCAAGATCAGCAGCCTGCACCTGACCGAAAAGCTGGGCATTCGAGATGGCAATGGCGGCATGATCGGTGAGGCGTGAAAGGAAGGCCTGATTATCCTCGGTCCAGGCTTCACTTTGCCGGGTTTCCAACATCAACACGCCAATAACATCTTCTTCTCGCCGAATGGGGATTACGATCTGCTCTTGCGCGCCCGATAACAAACTAAAACCGTTTCTACCACCGAAAATATCTTCACGCTTAAACTGCTGGGTTACTTCACTATCCACCGCACCCTTCAAGCCGGGAAGATTGAGCGGCATGTGCTGATTGCGGTAGGGTTCCAACTCGCCCACGTAGCCCTGATCAGCCATCACCCGAATGCCACCATCTTCCACAAAACCAACAAAACCGGCATCCGCTTCTGATTGGCGCATGGCCCAATCGAGGGTAATTTGCATCGAACGGGTAACATCCAGGGTGGCGTTCAGTTCGCGATCGATGCGCTGCATTACAGATAATTCGTCAACACGAGCGGCTAATTTCTGGTCGGTGAGCGTGTAAAGACGGGCGTTTTCCAGTGCTACCGCGGCCTGACTGGTGAAGGTGGTCAATAAATTCTGGTCATCACCGGTGAAAGGCATCCCATCTTTGCGGTTGATGACTTCGATAACCCCCACGACGTGATCCTTGACGGTCATGGGAACCAACAATAAATCCCGGGTTTTGAATCCTGTCTGTTGATCTGATTTTTGAGACCATTCGGTGGTCGCGCGCACCTCGTTTACAATCGCCGGGCTGCCCGAATCCACAGAACGCCCCACATGACCGGTCCCCGGAGGGAGGCGGCGTCCCACTAATTCTCCTGCAACCGGGCCTTTGACCACTTCGAAAACCAATTCCCCGGTTTCTTCCTCCACCAGGAAGAGGGTTCCGGCCTCGCAGTTAAGAATTTCGATCGCACTGGCAAGAATTTGATCGAGCAGGCTGGGTAAATCCAATACGGAGGTCAGATTTCGGCCAACTTCATTCAAGAGTGATAACTGCCGGGCGCTGCGCTCCGAATCTTCCAGCAAGCGAGATTTCACAATGGCACCGGCAGCCTGATCGGCCACGGCCTCTAATAGCTCGATTTGCTCACCCGAATAGACCAGGGATGGGTCACGGCTTCCCATACACATGGAGCCAATTGTGGTGGCCCCGGCATTGAGGGGCATGCCAATCCAGGCGTATAAACCAGGCACGGATGGGCGCAAGCCACGCAAGCGAGATTCGCGCTCGTAATCATCGGTTTTCAAGATACGCCCGGATCGAATGACAATTTGGGCCAGATCCTGATCTATAAAAATGTATTGATTTTCACGTTCAAGCAAGCGGCGATCATCTTCCAGATAAAAAGCGTATTGGAAGAGCTGATTTTCCGGGTCGAAAAGCATAATCCAGAAATCTCGAGCCGGAACCAGGCGATTGGTTTGGGCATAGATCAATTCGAGGATATCGTCAAAGGTTAGTGTAATGTTGATGCCTTGCGCTACCCGAATCAGCACATTCATTTCGGTCACGCGGCGTTCCAGATCATCAACAACCTGAGCGCGTTCCAGGGCCATAGCCGCCTGATCGGCAAACGATTTCAACAAATTCAAATCGCGATTATTGTAAGGTTCGCCTGTTTTACGCGCCGATAATGCCATGAAACCAAAAATTTTTTGTTCTCGCCCCGGCAACGGCACAAATAATTGTGCGCTCAGCAAAGCCAGCCGCACTCGATCAGATTCTAAGGAGGATGGCAAGCCTTCTTCATCGCGTATGAAAATAAAGGATTTTTCGCGCGCCAAAACCTGGGGCAAAGCCGCATTTATCGGGAAATGAATATCTGTGGTGATTTGTTGTTGTTCATCCAGAGTAGGTTGGTAAAAATCTTTGAGCTTATCACCAATGAAAATGTGAAGCTGATCCGGCATTAATATTTCATTGATGTACTTTCGCAGCAACACAATGATCGCATCAAAATTCAAGGCCGGGGTAAGTTCCTGGCTGAATGTGTCCGAAAGCTCGCGATAGGCTAACTGTCCGCGGAAAAAGATGCGGTCAATGGTAGTTTGCAAACGCAAACGCGCCGGGTTGAGCAACAAAGCCAAAACAAAAATCACGAAACCGATGATGAACGGATTGTTAGCAGAAATTGCATCCCCAAAAATCAGGCTTAACCCGCTAACCAACAAAGCATATCCGCTCGCGCCTAAAATCGTCAACAGTGCATATAAAACTGCCCGGCTGAAGATGTAATCGGTATTTAATAAGCGGTAGCGCAGAATGGCATAAGCGACTGCAATCGGAAAGAAAGCCAGGGGAAAGAATAGCAATGGCGAAAAAGCTGCATCCGGGCTTCCGGCCGTCACCAGCATCCAAACCGCGATGGGCAAAAAAGAAACCAGCGCTCCAAAAAGAATAATCAGGCTCTGCTGGCGAGTGACCGGCGAAATGGCCGTATACCGTTGAAAAACGCTCATCCCCAGGAAGAAGAATACCGCTAAGCCAATAAAAACAAATTCGGCACGCCAGGGCCACACGTAAGCCAGCGGATCGGCAAAGTTATTTAGGGTCGGATATGCCCAAATTAACAAAATAATTGCAGGGATGTAACTGATCCAGCCCAAAAATGGGCGTTTGTGTACCAGATTAATTTCTTTTGGGAAGATCAATGCCAGATGAACCAGTGTTCCCCCTACCATTGCCAGGCTAAAAGTCCACAATCCGGTGCTCTGTGCATTGCTACCTATTGCAAACAAACCCGGCACTGTGATCGCAACCGAGGCTGCAAAAACCGAAAAAACCTGCCCGGTTACATCAAAACGCCGCAGGCTAAAAACCCATAAACCACTGCCGAGATATACAAATCCAATCAAAAATGGAATCAACACCTGAGAAATGCCATCTTTTAACGGGAAACGCTGCAAAATGATAGACACTGTAAAAGGCTGAGATTCGGGTGAGAGCAAATTCACAACCTTTAAGCTAATTTCATCTCCTACCCGATAGGTTTTCAAAACCTCACGAATTTGAGCATATTCAGAGATCTTTTCCCCATTGATCTCTAGGATTTGGTGTCCATAGGCTAATCCTGCGTTTTTCGCCTCCCAACTGCCCGGCGATACCGAATCCGCTGTATTTATTACGAGTGTATGCTCAACCAGTGAACCAATGAAAGGCGTCTGTATAAAAACAAAAGCATTGATCACAAACGCGACCAATGCAACCATTGCCATGAGGAGAAAAATAACCACCAACCCCGGGGCTAATCGGGTAGTAACAAACGTCCAAAGGGGAGGCTGCCGAACGGAGGATGGTTGTACAGTTTCGGACATAGTCTAATTGTATGGTCAGGTAGTCAGAGCGTCAAGTAGTCGAGGGGTCATGGTAGTCAGAAAACCTATCACCTTACAAAACAGTAACTTCATTCAGGAGAATCTACCGTTCGGAGCATGCGGCGCGACTGCTCCACATACGCCAGGCTCTGATGCCGGAAATAGGTATTGTACAAATTGGCATAATGTCCATTTTGAGTCAGGAGTGCATCGTGATTGCCTTCTTCGATGATGCGGCCATCTTCCAACACGATGATGCGATCCGCGGCCTTAATCGTCGAGAGCCGATGCGCAATCAAAATACTGGTGCTGTTCTTCAAAATCAAATCCAAGGCTTGCTGAATCTGCCGCTCGGTGAATGGATCAATGCTGGCAGTGGCTTCATCCAGAATGAAAATCGCCGGTTGCTGCACCAAAACCCGCAAAAGCGAAACAAGTTGGCGCTGACCCATCGAAAGGCGATTGCCGCGTTCGCCCACTTGCGTTTGCAAACCTTGGGGAAGCGTTTCCAACCACTCGCCGCCGCCAATTTCTTTGGCGACATCTGTCACACCTGCTTCATTGACGATACCACAAGCATAGCAGATATTCTCGGCGACACTTCCGCTAAACAAAAAAGGAATTTGCGACACAATTCCAAGTTGGCTCCGGTAAAGATGGAGATCAAAACTCCGGATGTCTTCACCGTCAACCAGAATCCGCCCGCCCTGGTATTCATAGAAACGCGCAATTAGCTTGGCAATCGAAGATTTTCCCGCACCGGTGTGCCCCACCAACGCCACGCTCTCCCCGGGTTCGATGTGCAAATCGAAATCCTTGAATATAGCTTCCTGCTCGGAATAGCGGAACTGCACATTTTCGAAGCGGATATCCCCTTTCAGCAGGGGCACCGGATTTTGGGCGGTTTGCACCACCACCATTTCCGCATCGATCAAACCAAAAATACGCTCCGCTGATGAAAGCCCCGATTGCACCTGCGTCCAAAATGCCGAAAGGTTAATCACCGGAAAAAAGAAACGATCCTGGCTAAGCAAAAACAGATACCAGGCCCCCACCGTGACCACGCCTTGCATCACATTCAAAGCCCCAACATACACCAAAATCGCCGTGGCGATGCCGCCCAAAGCATTCAACGAGGGAAACACCAACGCCAGCACAAACCCGCGTCGCACGTTAACTTTATACGATTGCACGTTTGATTCATTAAACTCATCGAAAATGGTCTGTTCTTGCCGGAAATTTTTGGCCACCGCGATCCCGCTGACCGTTTCTTTGATGGCCGCGTTGACATTCGCCATGGCCCGCATACCCCGGCGGGTGACCACGCGCGCCAGCCGCCGGAAACTCATGGCCGCCAAAAACAGAATCGGCATGAAACCAAAGACCCATAGCGATAGCCGCCAATTGATCGAGACCAGCACCACCCCCAATATAAAAGCCTGCACAAATTGCGAAATCAGATCGGTGACAAAGGTCACCAGGTTGCCAAATTCGCGCGTATCCGAGGTGATGCGCGAAACGATGCGCCCCGAAGAATATTCATCGTAAAAGGAGAGATCGTGTTCCGCCGCAGCCTGAAAGCCATCGGCCTGCAAAGTGTAGACCACGTCCCCCACGATGCGCGCCATCAAACGGCGGCGCAACCAGTTGGCCGCCCAGGTAACCAAACCCATCAGGAAAACCAGCCCAGCCAACAGCCACATCATCTTCGAGGTGGGGTCGGCGACCATCACATCCAAGCCCCACGAAACCAGCATGGGAGCTGCCGCCCCGCTGGCAGCAATCACAATTAGCCAGATCGCCACCCAAATCAGGGCCGTGCGATGCGGCTTGAAATACGCCAAAATCCGCTCAACTAACTCTTTATCGGAGTATTGGCGGTCGTAAGATTCAGCATTTAAACCAGAGAAAAAGCCCATAGGTCAGTGGTGAGTGGTTAGTAGTGAGCGAAAAACCAATTTACAATTTTTCCAAAGTAAGTACCAGAACTAGCGCCCTGAGCTTGTTGAAGGGCGCACACTTCAACGAGTTCAGTGTGCTTTCTAAATGCTCGAAACCAGTCACCATTCCCTTTCATTCTTGAAATATCTGACGATAAGCCAGCGATTGTTCCATCAATTCTTCGTGGCTGCCCATCGCCGAAATGCGCCCGCCGCGCAGCACCACAATTTGATCGGCCCAGCGAATCTGCGAGAGGCGGTGCGTGATAATCAGGGTGGTGCGCCCTTTGGCCGCGGCGTAAATCGCTTGCTGGATTTTGTCTTCGGTGGCACTGTCGATGGCGCTGGTCGAATCATCCAAAATCAGGATGCGCGGATCGGTGAGGAAGGCGCGCGCCAGAGCCAAACGCTGGCGCTGCCCGCCCGAAAGCGTCACGCCGCGCTCACCGATCACGGTATCGTAACCATCTTTGAAGCCGTGGATAAATTCGTCGGCCTGGGCGGCCTTCGCCGCGGCGATCACTTCCTCGCGGGTGGCACCCGGCTTGCCGAAAGCAATGTTCTCGGCAATGCTGCGCGAAAACAGAAAAATATCTTGCTCGATGATGGAAATTTGCCGCCGCAGGGATTCAAGATTCCAATCGCGAGTATCCACACCATCCAGTAAAACCTGTCCCTGGCTGACATCGTAGGTGCGGTTGACCAGTTTGACGAGGGAGGTCTTGCCCGTCCCGGTTTGTCCCACGATAGCAACCGTCTGGCCGGGCCGGATTTTGAGGTTGATTCCGCTAAGAGTGGGTTCCGCGGCCCCTTCGTAAGTGAAGGTCACCTCTTTGAATTCGATGGACCCCTCCAAATTCCGGGTTTGACCTCCCACGTTCTGGTCCAAATCGGTTTCACGATTGATGAGTTCCAAAATGCGGCGTGATCCCGCTAATCCCAGCGAAACTTGAGAATAAGCAAAGAGTGAAACAAAGGTCGGGAAGCCGAAGAGCAGCAGCAATCCAAAATAACCAGCCACATCGCCGACTTTGAGCAAACCCTGCTGGAAAAGCCACATAGCGTGCAGCAAACCGGCGGCTTGGGCAACCGCCATCAATAGGAAAGGCACAAAGCGAGCTTCGACATCGCCCTGGAGCACAAACAGATCGCGGAAGCGTTGGGCATTTTTGCCAAACAGGTTGATCTCCTGACGCTCTTGCGCCATGCCTTTAACAGTTTCGATGCCGTCAATGGCCTCGGCCAAACGGGTGTTGAGGGTGCCAAAGGCACCGCGCACATCGTCGGTGATGGGGCTAAGTTCGTGAAGGTACTGCCACAAAGCAATGATGTAGGTGACGAAAAAGAAAAGCGGGGCGGCGATCAGGGCCGGATGGTAACGCGGGGCCAATAAAATTGGCATAATCAGGAAATTGGCCGAGCCGATAACGAGATTGATGCCGGGGCTGAACATCAGGTTGATTTCGCGCACATCGTTGGTGGCGCGCGCCATGGTGTCGCCCACTGGCTGGAGGCTGTGGAAGGTCATGCTTTTGCCCAGCAAGCTCACATAAAGCTCATCGCGGATGTCGCGTTCCATACTTTGGCCGATCAATTCGGCGCCGAAGTTACGCCCCAGTTGCAGCACGCCGCGCACGATCTGGGTTCCGGCAATCCACAGGGCGATGGGGATCAGGCTATCGGTCAGCGGCGGTTTGGCTCCCACTGCGTCGATGGCCTGCCCCGTGAGAATCGGCACGACTGAGGCCAGAGCAGCGTTGCCAAAAGCCCCGATCAGCAGCACAATCCAAAAATACCAGTAAACGATAGTATGCGAAAACAACCAGCGCAGCGGGTTGCCCCGGTCGGTTTTTTTGCGTTTGGGGAGAGTAAATTCAGCGGAGAGGGTAGCTTGGGACATGAGTGGTGAGTCGAGAGTCGTTGGTTGTGAGTGCGGTCAGCGAAATTATACCCCGCATTCCCCGTTTCCCATTCCGCAGTCTATGCTTCATCCGGGAAGAGCATGGCAGCCGCGATGGCATAATCGCCGAACTTTGGCAGAGCCGCGGGATCAACCGGGGTCAGTGCGCCATCTTTGGGCCTGACGGTGTAAACCTTGCCATCCCGGTGCAGCAAGGGGATGCTGCGTTTCTGCCGCCCAAAAATCCGCCGCATGATAATAGCGTGATAGCGAAAGTTCTCGCGTTCGCCGGGGATGTGAGTAAAAATCTGCTCGTAGGCGGCCACAAATTGACGCACGTAAGCGGGCGTAACGGCGTCCAAATGGCTAATCACCCAGCAGCGGTCCTCATAACGCCAATAAACCGAAAGGCCGATAAATTCCCCTGCGCGGGTGAGATACGGGAAAAAGGGAAAAGCCCGGCAAGTGATCGAACGAAAGTTCCGCTGGCAATGCTGGTGCCCCAGGCATTCGATCAGCAGTTGACCCTCGGGAGTTTCAGCGCGCAGTTCTTCAGTTTCCGTGGGATCATCGGATTCCCANNTATCGCAGCAAAAGGGCACGCCGTACTCGTTGTAAGGCGCACACTTTTGGCCGCAATCCAACGCGGTGATGGGGGTAGCAAAATTAGCGTAAAGGGCGGTAAAATCCGCAGGTTTCAGAGCAGGCATGTGGGAAGGATACCATAGATAGTGATCTCCCACCAACGCATGTGCTGGGATAGGCGATGTTCGTAAATGAAAACTCACTCGCCCGAAGTGGGCAGTGGGCAGCAAGTTTTTAGCTCGTAGCTCACCACTCGCGGCTCTCAACTCTCGCCTCCCCACTCTCCCACTTTCCTGTTATATTTGTGCCGTCAAATAGGAATTTTATGCTCAAATCTCGTTACCGCCGCATCACTACCTTTTTCGCCCGCGTCATTGGGGGCATCATCTTTTGGGATTTGATCTTGCCGCGCCTGGGCCTGCGCGGCCGCGCTCAGGCCACCCGTCCCGAGCGGATGCGCAAAGTGGCAGTGCAATTCCGGGCCTTGGCCATCGACATGGGCGGCGTGATGATTAAGCTCGGGCAGTTCCTCTCCACCCGAGCCGATGTGCTCCCCCAAGAAATCACCGCCGAACTCGCCGGGCTGCAAGACGAAGTCCCCGCCGAACCCTTCGCAGCCATTCGACAAACCCTCGAACGCGAGTACCACACCACCATCCCCGAAAAGTTTCATCAATTCGCCCGCGAACCTCTGGCCGCGGCCTCGTTGGGGCAGGCTCACCGCGCCATCTTGAGCGAAAAAGATGCCCAAGAAGTCGGCTTTGCCAACGTGGTGGTCAAAGTACAGCGCACCAACATCGACCAAATCATTGAAACTGATCTGGCCGCCATCCAACGCGTGGCCGGCTGGATTCAAAAATACCGCCCCATCGCCCGCCGCGCCGATGTGCCCGCCCTGTTCCGCGAATTCGCCAAAACGCTCTACGAAGAAGTCGACTACCAGGCCGAGGCCCAAAATGCTGAAACCTTCGCCCAAAACCTGTGCAAAATCCCGGGGGTCTGCATCCCACGCATCGTCTGGTCGCACTGCACCGAGCGCATTTTAGTGCTTGAAGATGTTTCGGCCATCAAAATCGGCGATTACGCGGCCATCACCGCCGCAGGGATCAACCGATCCCAGGTGGCCCAACGCCTGTTCGAAACCTATTTACAGCAGATTTTTAGGGATGGATTTTTCCACGCCGACCCGCATCCCGGCAACCTGTTTGTGTGTCCCGTTGCCACAGGGGATGTTCACGATCCTGGAAATTCAGGATGGGTGCTGACCTTTATAGATTTCGGCATGGTGGGGCATGTTCCGCCAAACATCAAAGCCGCGCTACGCGAGATGGTCATCGGCGTGGGCACGCGCGACGCCGCCCGCGTGGTCAAATCGTATCAGATGTTGGGAGTCCTGCTGCCCCATGCCGACCTGGAGATGATCGAGCAGGCTGAGGAGCAAGTCTTCGATCAATTTTGGGGCAAGAGTATGGAAGAACTCCAGCAGATCGACTACAACGAAGTGCGTCAGTTCGCTGGGGAATACCGCGATTTACTCTACGATCTGCCCATCCAAATCCCCGATGATATTCTTTATCTGGGGCGCTGCGTAGCGATCCTTTCTGGGATGTGTACAGGCCTCGACCCCGAATTCAACGTTTGGAAAGGGCTGGCACCCTTCGCCCAAGAATTGATCCAGGAAGAAGCCGGCGAACTCTGGAAAGAAGTGCTGAATCAGGCGGTTGATTGGGGCAAGCTGGTGTTCCAACTGCCCAAACGGGTCGATGCCACCCTCACCAAATTAGAGAAGGGCAAAATTGCCGTGCGCACCCCGGAATTGGAGCGGCGGCTGGCGCGCCTGGAACAGAGCAACCGCAAACTGGTCGGTGCGGTGATCTTCGCGGCGCTGCTCACCGGGGGCATCCAGTTGTCCCTGAATGGAGCCACCCTGGCCGGTGCTATTCTACTCGGGGGCGCGGCGCTTTCTTTGGGCTGGGTTTTGTTTTCAGGCAAGAGCAATTAAGATAATTTTTTGGCGGAACTATTATCATCTGGTTTGGCAAACCCCCCAACTGGCCACTGCCGTAACCTACGTAAAACCCCAACGCCAAAATCACTGCTCTTTTTCGTGAAAGACAATCCAACTACAAAATAGCCATGGGCGAACCGTCTTTTTAGCAAAATATATTTAACTTCATCCCACCCACACACAGCCGGAGGAAACATGCCAATACCCCTGATCGAACTCACTAACCTGGATAAACACTACGGCGAAAAAATCGCTGTCAACCATGTCAGTCTGCAAGTCAATAGCGGCGAGGTATTCGGTTTTCTAGGCCCCAATGGCGCGGGCAAGACCACCACAATCAAGATCATCGTGGGGCTTTTGCGGCCCACTTCGGGTCTGGTCAAAGTGGGCGGTTTTGATGTGCAGGCGCAGCCGTTGCGAGCCAAAGCTGTTAATGGTTACGTGCCCGATACCCCCAATTTGTATGCCAAACTCTCGGGGCGTGAAATGCTCCGCTTCGTTGGAGAGTTATACAACATCGAGCGCTCCCAAATCAACCGGCGTATTGAAGAATTACTCAAATTGTTTGATCTGGAAGCGGCTGGCGATGATAGTATTGACTCATACAGCCACGGTATGCAACAAAAAACTGCCTTGGCCTGCGCCTTGATGCATGACCCCAAGGTGCTGGTGCTCGACGAACCTACGGTTGGGCTGGACCCCAAATCGGCCCGACTGATCAAAGACATCCTGCAACAGATGGCCGAACGTGGCGCAGCAGTCTTCCTTTCAACCCACATTCTCGAAATTGCTGAACGCATGTGTGACCGGATTGGCATCATCAACAAAGGCGAACTGATCGCCATCGGCTCGATGGAAGAATTGCGCAACATGAGTCAGGCCACAGCACCCAATCTGCCGGGCGGCGCCAGCCTGGAAGATATTTTCTTGAACCTGACCGGAGGTGCCGAGTACGCTGAATTGGCCGAGGTGCTCAAATGACCACATTGGCACCCGTCCCTTCGGAACAGATTCTCCCTGGCACGTTAAAACTGCTGCGCATGCGCTGGCGCATTACCTTTAGTGGATTCAGGCACGCCAGCCCAAGAAGGAAGTTCGGCCTTAGCCTCCTCTACCTGCTGATTCTGGGCGGGATGGCCCTTCTTTTTGGCTTGAGTTGGGGCATTCTGAAATTCTTGCAATCACCTGCTTTGGAGGAAATCATCGGGGATGCTGGTCAGATCTTTGAAGCCATACCCATTTTAATGGTCAGTGTGGCCTTCTTCGGCATCCTGGTCACCAGTTTTGGGGTGCTGCTGCAAGGGTTGTACTTGGCCGGAGACATCGATTTTCTGCTCAGTTCGCCGCTGCCTATTCGCAGTGTGTTTTTGGCAAAATTGCTGCAAGCCATCCTGCCAAACCTGGCGATTATTTCCCTGTTTGCGCTTCCAGTGCTGTTTGGGATCGGAGCAGCCAACGGTTATAACCTCCTTTACTACCCATTTGTGCTCATCATCATCTCAGCGCTAGCTTTGGGCGCTGCGGGAATCTCCGCTTTGCTGGTGATGCTGGTCGTGCGCGTTTTCCCGGCCCGGCGCGTGGCTGAAGTGCTAGGTTTTTTTGGCGCCATTCTGGCCATGATCATGTCACAAACCGGCAATATCATTAATATGGGGCACTTCTCCCCTGGAGACGCACAGATCGGTCAGGCTATGAATCTGGTGGAACGCGCCAATGCTCCCTGGATGCCGCTCTCGTGGGCAGGCCGAGGCTTAATCGCCCTGGGAGAAGGTAATTGGCTGCCCGCACTAGGATTACTGGCGCTGACCCTGGGCCTGAGTTTGGGTATCTTTTGGTTTTCCCTGCTAACCGCTGAACGTTGGTTTTACATTGGGTGGGCAGGTATGCAAGTAGTTGCCACAAAGAAGAAAACCCGGCGGATGAATGCAAACCGGCAAAAACGTTCCAGCCAACTTTTGAACTGGATTCCCGGCAATGTGCGAGCCATCGTATGGAAAGACCTGTCACTATTGCGGCGCGATTTGCGTAACCTNNAATTCTCAACTGGTGACACCCCTTATTTTTGGCGTGATCTATTCCTTTATGCTGCTGCGCAATGGCGGCGAAGTTCCCCCAGGTCAGGGCCAAGCTCCCAGTTTATTCATTCAAGCCACGAAAATTGCCCTGGTTTACAGCAGTGTCGGAATTGCAATCTTCGTGGGTTGGATGTTGCTGGCGCGCTTGGCAATGATGAGTTTCTCTCAGGAACACCAGAGCTATTGGATCATTAAAAGTGCCCCCGTAAGCATGCCGCGGCTCTTAACGGCGAAATTCCTGGTGGCATATTTACCTACATTGGCGTTAGGGATTTTATTCCTGACCGCGATCAGTATCTTGCAGAAAGTCCCCACCCATATTTGGGTTTATGGATTATTTGTCATCGCTTTCAGCGATGCCGGATTGACCGGGGTAAGCCTGGCTTTTGGCGTAGCTGGTGCTCGTTTTGATTGGAAAGACCCCCGCAAAATGAATAACGCTTCGGCGGGCTGCCTTTTGTCGGTGGTAAGCATGATCTACATCGTGATCAATTTGGGCTTGTTTTTCGCTCCACCCATTTTGTTCGCTGCAATTGGGTCATCCCAAACCTACGGCCAATTTTTGGGCGGAATGCTTGGTGGAATGATGAGTTTGATATGCGTTTTTGTACCTCTCTGGATGGTGAGAAAACGCGTCCCGTTTTTGGCGGAGAATGCCTGAGCATCAAAATGTCTGAAATTATCATTCGCTCCTATCAACCAGGCGACGAACCAGCCATTGAAGCGATTACTTACCGCACTGGTTTCAAAGGGGATGATTTGACCGGTCGAAAATATTGTGACGACGCCCATTTGTGGTTTCTGATCTTTATCGGTTACTACACCCGTTACGAACCGGAACATTGTTTTGTGGCAGTGGAGGGCGAGCAGGTGATCGGTTTTATTTGCGGCACGCCCGATACGCTGGCACAGGAGGTCCGCTTCCGTCAAAAGGTGGTGCTGCGCGCCGCCTTGCGGCTGTTCGGCTATACCAGTTGGCGCTATCCACGGAGTTTCAAAACCGTTTTGGGGCTGGCGCGCCAATATGCTGCGGAGCCAAAAAATACCGAGAACGATCCCATTTTGACGCAGTACCCGGCGCACCTGCACATCAACGTTTTGCCCGGGCACCAGAGTCAGGGTGTGGGCACCCAGTTGATCCGGCGTTTCGAAAATCACATGCGCGGCCTGGGGGTCAGCGGTTTGCATTTGGGCACTACGAGTAAAAACCACAAAGCGGTGCCCTTTTATCACAAAATGGGCTTTGAACTGGTGGAAGACAGCGGGATTGTGCCGCATGCCGAGTTTGATGATCTGCGTTATTTGACGTTTGCGAAGAAATTAGAAACACTGAAGTCCTGAAAAAGTTGAACACACTGAAAATCAGTTGTGTTTCAGTGTGTTCGGTGATCTTCAAATCCTCAGTGTTTCGATTTCCCCTCTTCGCCATTCCCCCAAATCCTTGTTACAATTACCCTCACAAACCATCCAAAAACATATCACCAGAGATAAACAGTGATAAATGGGATATATCCTGTTCATCTCCGTTCATCCCTGGTGAATTTCTCACTCTTATAATGGAGGATGTCAAAATGACTGAATTTCCCGGAAAAGGCAAAGTTGCCGTCGTTAAAACCAGCCCCGA
>DOTA01000522.1 GCA_003513015.1 Chloroflexota bacterium | reverse complement strand
GACTCGGCATCGAGGGTGAATCCCTTATTTCGGTAGTGGGTCTGCCCCGTAACGATCACCGGCAAACCCACCATCGCCATCTCCATCCCCACGGTAGTGGTGAAAACCAGCCCCACATCCGCGGTGTTGACCAGATCGTAAGTATTGACTTTGGCATCTGCGGGCAGCAAATGAATATTCTCCGGCAGTTCGGGGAATTTCTCCGTCAAAATATCGTACACCGACGGCCCCCAGCCTATCGTTTCGCCAGGATGCACGCGGATCACAAACTGGACTTCGGGATGATCCCGGAAATATTCGATGGTGCGGATCAGCCAATCGGTCATGCTCTCGCTGATGAGATGCCGCCCCAGCGTGAGGGAATCGCCGAGCACATTGGTGGGCAGCAAAACCACGGGGCGAGCATCTAACCCCAGGGCCGCGCGGACGGCCTCCCCACCCTGGGAAGCAGTCCCCTGCCAACGGCGCGCGAAATTCTCCCATAAGCCGCCCCCCTGTCGGGCTGAGAAGAAATCCTTAACACGCACCCACTCCTCTTCTGTGAGCGGAACTCCGGCGTAGGCATCCCACAGGCCGGAGGTATCCTGCGCCATCACGTCTTCGTTTTGCGCCAGCCACATCCGCTCGGATTGCTCGCCGAATTCGTAAGTCATGGCGGGGATGCCGAGGAACTGCGCCACCTTGAAGGTGATGCCGAACTCCAGCATCGAGCCATTGGGCGTAATCAGCACATCGGGGCGCTGATCATCCAAAAGTTTGAGCAGGGCGCGGGCGTGCGTGGTGTTGCGTTCCAGGCGCAGATGATAAAGCTCGCTGTCGGAGTCGACATCTTCGCGGAGCAGGCTGTATTGCACGTCGCGGTAAGCCGCGGCGGGCATCTGGTCCTCTAGTTCGGGGGGAAGAGTTTTGACCTGTGAGGCCTCCAACAGGGGCAGCAGGGTAATTTGCGCTTCGAGAGGTTTGAGCACTTCACGCATGTAGAGATTTTGGCGGCGGGAGTCGAAACGCTCCACGGATTTCTTCCAATGGGCATAGGGCAAATAAGCCAGCGTAACCTCGTGCCCCAAAGCCGCAAGCGCCAGCGCGACCAGGCTGGTTTGCTCGACCCAATAGGGCAGCATGGCAAAAATAAAAACTTTTTTGCCCGTGGGCAGCTTTTGAGTGGCTTGCGCCTGTGCGACCCAAGCCGGGAGGGCGGCCTGCAACGCCTTGAGGGAGTAACCACCCACCGGCGGCTTGCCCGTTTGGCGCAGCAGCCAGTAGAGTTCAGCCGTGTAGGGGATGGAGCCGAGGGTTTGTTTGAGGCGGTTCATGTTTCCGTGTTTACGTTTGTACCTGTCTACTCAGCGAAGCTGACTTCCCATTCCAAGCGCGGGCGCACCAGCCCCATGCGGGCTTCGGGCCATTGCTTGCCGGGTGCACCGACGGCATCCACGTTGAAGGTCAGAGCGTTTTCATCCATGAAAAAGCGCTTGACGCGGAAGGCGCTGGCGTTGAAACCCAGGGCATAGCGGCCCTCGTTGAGCATATCCGCGGGAATGGTGCAGCGGCTGAGGTAGTTCCCGGCATTGCGGGTGCCAAACTGCTCAAACTTTTCGGGATCATCGGTATCGAAGCTGGTGAAAACCTGCTCGCCGCGCATACTCATCAGGTACAGGCCCACTCGCAAACCCTGGATCGGGGCGTCGAGTTTGTACTCGATCTCCACGGTTACGGGATCGGTCGAGCGCACGGTATCCACAATGATGCCGCGCGTATCTCGCACACGCAGCGCAATCGGCGTGAACGGCGCAGCGCTGGTGGGCACTTCTTCGGGGGCGTAGGTACGCTCACCGCTTTCGGCAAAACCGGAGGACATGTAATAATCCACGGCTGCAACAGTAGGCGCACGCAGCGCCAACTGGCCGCGCTCCANNACCAAAATTTCCGGTTCGAGATGAGCAGCCACGGCAAAAGCCAGCCGCAGATACATCCCGCTGGAATAGCGTTTGACGGGGGTATCGATGAATTTTTCAACCCCGGAGAAATCCACGATCTCATCGAATTTCTTGTCGATTTCGGTGCGCGGCATCCCCAGGATGGCACCGTTAAGATAGGTGTTCTCGCGCCCGGTGAGTTCGGGGTGGAAGCCCGTCCCGACCTCGAGGAGGGAGCCGACTCGCCCGCGGATTTGCACCTCCCCCGCGGAGGGTTCGGTGACGCGCGAGAGAATCTTCAACAGGGTGGATTTCCCCGCCCCATTGCGGCCGACCACCCCTAACACCTGGCCTTGATTCACATCAAAGGAAATATCTTTCAAAGCCCAGAAAGTATGCTTTTCATCTTCAGCGGCAGGCAAAAATCCCTGACGAATGCGGCGCATCGGCGTTTTCAGTGCGCCCACAAGCGAGTCGCGCAGCGTGTTGTAGCGATCGGGCGAGGCGCCAATGCGAAATTGTTTACCGAGTTTATCAACGCGAATAGCTAGATCAGTCATTTTTCAGTTTTCCGGTATCAAGTGTTCCGGTGTCATCAGGAATTACCTGACACATGACACAGAAACACACAAAACATCGGTAGTGGCCAAAATTGACTGGTGGCAAATCATT
>DOTA01000406.1 GCA_003513015.1 Chloroflexota bacterium | reverse complement strand
TTGTTTATCAACTCCATATTGGTACATCATAATGCTTAATCATGGTGTACCAATACTGGTCACTTCAAGGCGTTTAGGACACGCCAGACCTTCCATCACGCTGGACATCTATGGATACCTGATTCCCAATAAACAAGCCGAGACTGCTCAACTGCTAGATCAACTGGTAACCCCCATCGAAATGCCAGAGATTGAATCTGGTTGCACACGGTCGCACACGAAACAAAAATCTCTCAAATAAACCCGCTAAAACACCCCCATATACAGACCCTTTAAAACAAAAACCCCCATCGCTGGGGGTAAAAGTGTGGGCGCAAATGGACTCGAACCATCGACCTCNNCTAACCAACTGAGCTATGCGCCCTTGGGCGGCACACATTATACCGCGCTTCGATCATTCAGGGAGATTAAAATTGTCGGCTTTCGGGCTTTCTAGATGCAACTATGCGAATACCTAAAACACAAAAAGGTAAATTTCACTTTTCGTTTTGCAAAGTTATTTGCAGAAGCGTTGAGTTTTGTGATACACTTCTGATAACCACTGTTTTCTAAAGATACCAGCAGGAGATGATTATATGTCATACCAAGAACGGATTCGTCAGGCCAGGCCAGAAATGTCGAAAAGTTTTGCCAAATTGGCCGATTTCTTGTTGGATTCATATATCGAAGCTTCATTTATGACAGCTACCGAACTTGCTCACGAACTCAATTTGGATGCGGCCACCGTTGTGCGTTTTTCGCAACATTTGGGTTACACGGGATTTCCTGAGTTGTTGAGAGAAATTCGGGATCACGTCAAAGTTGATTTAATGGTTCGGCCCGTCGAAGCTGAAGACCCTGGCTCAATCGCGGGGGTGGCGGCTATTGCGATGAGCGAATTACGCGAGAGCCTGGAACGAACACAGATGTCGCTAGATACTGATGCCCTGGCAGAGTTAGTTGATGAGATTGGCAAAGCCCGTCGTATCGTGGTCCTTGCCGAAGGGCCTGCCCAACCTGCAGCTTATAACCTGGTTTACTTTCTTGAGCAAGGCAATTTTCCGGTTTACATTGCCCGCCCCGGTTTGGCTGGGTTAGCGCGCACCGTCCATACTGCTTCCGCCCAGGATCTACTGATCGCGATTGATGTCGCTAATGAAGCACCCTACATCGCCCCGGCATTACGTGAAGCACATTCCAAAAATATCAAAACGGCCGCCATTGTTGGCTCTCCATCCCTGGCATCCACGCGGGCAGCCAATATCGTGCTGTCAGCGCGCTCCATTTCGAATATTGGGGTTGAAATTATTTCAATCGAAGCGCTCATCTTTGCCCTGGTGCAAGCCTTACGCTGGTATTACGCTGAACGTTTTGCGGGCGCCGAACAGGCCATCCAAGAACTTTCCGCAATCCTACAATAGAGACAAATAAAAATGCGCATCATTCGCTACCAACAACCTGATTCACAACCACAATATGGCTGGTTCACAGGGGAAAAAATTGGCCCCATCGAAGGGGATATTTTCGGTGCTTTCCAACGAGAAGAGGCTAAAATTCCGCTGAGTACGGTTCGCATACTGCCACCGGTTACCCCCAGCAAAATCATCTGTGTGGGACGGAACTATGCCGCCCATGCCAAAGAGCATGGCGCAGATGTGCCCGAAGTGCCATTGATCTTTCTCAAGCCACCTACCACGCTGATCGCCCATCACGAAGCAATTGTGCTGCCCCCACAATCCAAACAGGTGGAACACGAAGCCGAACTGACCGTTGTGATTGGTCGTCGGGGACGTTGGATCACCCCCGAAGAGGCCCTAACCCACGTTTTTGGCTACACTGTTGCCAACGATGTCACCGCCCGGGATTTGCAACGCAGCGATGGGCAATGGACGCGCGCTAAAGGCTTCGATACTTTTTGCCCAGTCGGGCCATGGATCGAAACCGAATACGACCCGGCAGATACGGTGATCACCTGCCATGTCAACGGTGAAATGCGGCAAATGGCCTCCACGCGCGATATGATCTTCACTGTGCGGCAACTGATCGCCTTCGTTTCCTCCGTGATGACTCTGGAGCCGGGAGATTTATTGTTAACGGGAACACCCGCAGGGGTCAGCCCGTTAAATCCTGGTGATACCGTCGAAGTTTCTATCGAAGGTCTCGGAAAACTCAGCAATCCGGTAGTCGCTTTCTCGCACTAAAATTTCCCTATGCCCGCTCTTGATATTCGTTCCGGCGTACAAATGGCCGTTATTTTGGCGGCGCTGATTGCAGTCGTCAGCCTGATCAGCGGTGTTCGCGTGATCATGCAAAGCCGCGATATGCGCTTCTTTCGGATGCGGCGCGAGCGGATGATCTCCGGCTATCGCCGCATCTTTGCAGCCCTACTTTTAGGAATTTTAGCCTGGGCGATGCATTCATACGCCGAACCGGTGGCCTACAGTTTCTACAAGCCTTCCCCCACCCCAACCATTACCCCCTCGATCACTCCGACGCCCACGATCTCGTTAACCCCCAGCATCACCCTCTCGCCCACCATCACCGAAACTCCTGCGGAAAGCAACACCCCCACCATCACNNCCTGCCGAGGCCGTTTTCAGCCAGATCGAGTTCAGCAATCTCGGCCTGGATGGTTTAAATCGGGGTATAGACTCCACCGACACCTTCACCAACCCGGTAGGCTCGATGTACGCAGCCTTCTCTTATAATGGACTGGCGGATGGCATCCAATGGACGGCGCTGTGGTATCGCCAGGACGAATTGGTTAATTTCGAAACCAAACCCTGGGATGGCGGCACTGGCGGTTACGGCTATTCAGATTGGCACCCCAAAGCTGAAGAATGGCTACCGGGTGAATATCAGGTGCAATTATTTTTAGGATTTGACTGGTTCCAGGTGAATTTTTTCACTGTTTTAGGGAATCCCCCACCCTCGACAGCGACTTTCACGCCGACCCCTTCAATGACACCGGCACCCACAAAGCCTCCCACCCCCACAGGAACACCCACCCCCTCACTAACCCCGTCGCGGACTCCGATTCCCAGTGCCACGCCCACCCCCACAAATTTGCCCGGAACTTTGCAGCCCACCGGCACCCCACTCCCCACGATGACGCGCCGCCCGGTGGCCACGCCCATCACCCCCACGGTAACGATTACCCGTCACCCCACAGCCACACCGGTGACACCCACAATCACACCCACGCGCTGGCCCACACCTGAAACCACCGATACCCCCACCCCCACACTAACCCGCTGGCCTACGCCTACACGCACACCAACGCCTTAAAGCAAAACCGAGTTTCTGCGAGAAACTCGGTTTTTTTTATCACAATTAGGCATGCAGACCTGCCGGGCTTTGATGATAGGCCAGCGCAATTTGGGCAGCAATCTGGGCATTGTTGAGCAGCAAGGCCAGGTTGGCATTCAAACTGGCTTTGCCAGTGAGATCGCTGACGCGCGCCAAAAGGAACGGCGTCACTTGCTGGCCACGGATTTTTTGCTCCTGGGCTTCGGCCAGGGCTTGCTCGACCGCGGTTTCCATTTGGGCCGCGGGGAGAGCGGCATCTTCTGGAGGCGGGACAACCACCAAAATAGCGCTGCTCAACCCTAAATCCCAGTGTGCTTTAGCGAGGGCGGCAACCTCCGCCGGGGAGTCAACCCTTAGGGAAACGGGCAATCCACTGGTTCGGGCATAAAAAGCCGGAAATTCATCGGTTTGATACCCCACAACGGGAACTCCCAAAGTCTCCAAAACTTCCAGGGTAGCGGCTAAATCCAGAATCGATTTGGCCCCGGCACAAACCACGATCAACGGGGTGCGGGAGAGTTCCTGCAAATCGGTGGAAACATCAAAGGGGGCGCCGCGATGCACGCCGCCGATGCCGCCCGTGGCAAAAACGCGGAGACCCGCAGCGTGCGCGGCAATCAGAGTGCCGGCAACGGTGGTGCCGCCGCTTTCCTGACGGGCAATGGCAGTCGCAAAATCGCGCCGGCTGATTTTGCGGTTCGGCACGGTAGCGGCCAGTTGTTCAAGCTGAGCCGCATTCATGCCGATGAGGATGTTGCCCTGTAAAACGCCGATCGTGGCCGGGAGCGCGCCGTGGGACTGAATCCGAGCTTCCATGTCACGGGCCAATTGCAGGTTTTCGGGGGCGGGCAGGCCGTGCGTGATGACAGTGGTTTCGAGGGCCACGATGGGGGTTTGTGCCTTTAAAGCGCGCGCGACGGCTGGCGCTATGCGATAAGCGGAGGGGAGTTTTTGCATTTAGATCACCAATTGGTTGTAAAGTTTTTCGAGGGATAAATCGGGGAGTACTGCACCGCGATGGCGCAGGGTGAGCGAAGCAGCCGAAACACCCAAGCGGACGGCGTCATCGAGGGGGATTTCGTTGAGCAAGGCAAAAATCACGGTGGCCGTCAGGGCATCGCCACCACCCGTGGGATCGATGATTTCGGTATGGATGGCAGGGATGTAGCCGTTGGTTTCAGAAGTAGCGTAGCAAACGCCGGATTCTGCCAGGGTAACGATGGCGATTTGCACACCTTGAGAGACAAGATGCTTGGCAGCTTCGAGCGCACCCTGGGGGTCGGCGGATTGGAAGGTGCGATCGCAATAAAAAGCGGCTTCATTGAAATTAGGTGCGATAAGGAAGATTTTAGCCAGATGCGGCTCCAGGCGGTGGGCCAGCAAGGTGGTAGTAGGGTCCGCAAAAACCGGGATTTTAGCCCGGCGAGCGAGAGAGAAGGCGGTGCGCAGCGTGGTCGGCGGCAAATTCGCATCGACAAATACGACGGAGGCCTGTTTGAAGAGTTCATAACGATCGTGCAGGTATTGGGGCTTGATGGTTTTGATGACATGCAAATCATCGAGGGCATATTGCAATTCGCCAGCCTGGTTGACCACTCCAATATAGGAGCCCGTGGAGTTGTCTGTAGAGCAGATGATTTCAGAGACATCCACGCCTGCGGCGGCGGTGTGATCGAGAAGCTGCTCGCCGAAACGATCCTCCCCTACGGCGGAAATCAGCCGAACGGGATGGCCCAGACGTGCCAGATTTTCGGCCACATTGCGCGCAACCCCGCCAAAGGAAAAGCGGATATGCGCCGGGTTCGAGATGCCGCGGCGCATTTGATCATCAAGCACGCCAATGATGTCAATGGTAGCTGCGCCGATGACCAGGGCAGGGGATTCGGGGGAGGGGATGGGGTTCATGAATATACGTTACTTCTTTGCTCTATTGTCTCTTTTATCTGCTCACTCCGTTTACCGTACCATTGAGGTTCTATATTTGTTTTACTCAAAAGTTTAAATATCTCATAACTTCTTTCCCAATGATTAAATGCATCTCCATACTCACCCACTTGCCAATATACTTCTCCCAATGCCCATATTGCAATGGCCTGGTTATGATAATTATCTATACCATATTTCGTAATTGCCTGATGTAAAAATAACCCTGCTTCACCAAAATCTCCCATTCTGTATAGAGCAATCCCACATTCATAGCTGACTTCGGCGATCTCTAAACTTTTATTGCTTTTCTGGATGACACTATCTAACAGTGCGATAATCTTTTTGGTCTTCGCATAATCTTTTTCGGCAAAAGCAGCTTTCATTTGATTGATCAAACAGTTTGCCGAAATACCTAGGTTTCTTCCAAAGTTTAAAATTAACGAAGAACCAAAATCGGGATCAGAAATAGTTCCAGATTTCGAATCGGCTTGATTTGATGTGGAATTTCGATTGATCCACATGCAAACCTCATCAAAAGTAATCATCTCATCCTCCAAATTTATCCAGGGGGTAACTGATTATTTTGCGAGTTAGACCGCTGTTCATCAGCCAGAGTATCCAAAATTTGGGCCACGCGTGCCCAAATGATCGCTCGCAGGTTATGAAGACGCTGCTTTTGACGCTCTCCTTCGGTGTAGCCTTCTTCGAAGCCCACTTCATCTAAAGCCTGAATAATGCTCAAGAGCAAATCGGCCTGACCCTCGGCGCGCCCCATATCCTGATAGGCCAGTCGGCGGGCTTCGCCATAAGAACGCACCACCATAGCATCGCCATCCCAGCGAGCGCTCCAGGTATCCACGCGTTGATCTGCAACAATTTCTTTCATTCTGTCGGAAACAGCAAAATGGCCAATATCAAACCAAAGCAATTCTGCGCCAACGTTGCGCAGGCGCATGCGGATGCCGGTGTTCATAGCTTTGGCAATCTCGGCGCGCGGATCAGCATCTTCAAAATTGGGGGCGGTGAGTTGATCAAACTTATGCGCTTTGATGTAGTCCGTAATAGCCCCGTCCACGGCCAAGCGGATGGTAGTATGCCATTTACTTAATTCAGGTACCCTGGTGCTAGGGTTTAGGCTTACCGAGCGATTATAGGCCATATCCTGAACTGCTTCAACCGAAAATGGATAGGGGTTTTTTGCTCGGCGTCTTTCATGGTCACCGACACGCCGCCCGGTGCGCAAGCGATAGCGAAAATGAATATCTCGCATCATAATCTCGATGCCATCTTTGGTTTTTGCGCCAACTTTCTCAATAAATCCATGTTGATCTTCGAGGCTGACGATTTCTTTGATGGTTTCAAAACGGGAAATAAAATTGAAGGTGTTAGCGCGCACACTCGAAGGTGATCGCAAACTCTCGAAAAGGACCACATTCCCGGGGCGAATGTGCACATATCCGGGGCCGCCAATGGTATCAATCAAGTTTACTTCTCCCAGGGGAATTTGTTTTTTACCTTCGGCAATATGCAGGCGAGGGTAGTTAATTCCCAAAAAGGCGGCCAAAATATATTGACGGGCCAATTTAAACTTCGGCAACTCGTACACATCCTGAACATAGTAGGCACTGGCCAGCACAATCCCAACAAAAGCAGCCACTGGAATAATCGCGTGGCGGAATCCATAAACGATAAAATGAGTTATCCGGACCATTGTTACCGGAATCCAGAATAAATATGGAAAATGAGCCTTAAATTCTTGTACCCAATAAACGGGAAGTTGCTTTTCGAAAAGGTTATAGCCCAATAAAACCAGCGTAAAGGTTAAGGAGATCACAAACAGTAAGCGAACCACGCTGGAGGCACGCTCATCGTAAACCACCCGGTTGATATTTGCTTGAAAACGCCACCAATATTTATACATTACACTTTTCTCTGCTGGTCTGGCTAATCTTCGTCTGAAGTTTCATCTGTTTGACTGCGGCGCTGAAGTTCACCGCCTCTGCGCTGTGGTTCAAGGGGAGGTTCATTACGCGGCCTATTCTGATCAGGATAGAAATCAATATCTCCCATGGATTTTTGGACGTCATCGCCGCCCGGCAAAAACCATTGTTTGAAACTTTGCAGCATAAACATCGTATCGCGCGGCAAAAACTGGCGGGTATCGGCATCCACCGCAGTGGATTCTAGAGCCTGGAAGACTCGCATGGCCAGAGCTTCTTCAGAGTGGGAGGACTGCAAAATACGAGCTAGCGTATGAGCCATATCGCGCTGGGCCTGGGCACGTGCCTGATTAATAACGCGCACAGCCTGTAACTGATGCTGGCCGCGAATGTCAATCGCTTTGCTGATCCAGGGTGCTCGCCAGGTTTCAAGGAGTTGTTCCGGAATTTTGGGGCTAACCGGGAAAAGGTCTGGGAAACCCGCGGCAATTACTTTAATACCACGCGCCCGTAACACTTTGGGGCTTTTCAACTCTCGGGGTTCGTAGCGGATTAATTCTGAATTATCCCATTCACTCCCTGGCTTGAGGGGAGCCCCATTAATATGGTCAATAAAACGAAAAGACAAAACACCTTGATTGCGCATGCGAAAGCTGAAATTACCTTTCAACTTGGGCATGTTAAATTTGTGGGCATCTTTTGGCTCGTACAAATAGTCGTATTGTTCCTTGGCAACCAGATCCCGGAAAGTTTGGGCCGCGGCATGCACGGGTAAATCTGACCAAGGCATGTAGTCATCATCTTCTTGCTCACGATCCAAATCTAATGCTTTGGAGTAAACTGCCGCCAACACACGCCGGCGCAAAAACTGGAACGGGCCAACCCGAATTTGTTCGCCGCCATCGCTGCCAGGAACCAGTATTTTTTGCGGGAAGGGGCAACCCTGAATAATGGCGTGCATTTGGCCTAACAAGGTTTCATATTGCCTGATCTCACCATTGCCATTCATGGATTGAGTTTGAACTGTGAAAGCTCGGATTTCTTGCTGGATGCGGTCGGTTTGCCGTTTAACTTTGCGTATATAACGCCGAATGGCCAGTTGATCGGCTGTTTCAATTTTGACCCATAAATCTTCAACCTGCTTCGAAAAGAAATAGACATAACCTGGGTCGCGATCGTTGATGGCTTCACCCCACTTGATCAACTGTCGGATTGGGCGGCGGAAAGAACGGTTCTCCAGTTGCCTTAGCGCTTGAGTCTTTTGTTTGACGTTGGTAACACAAAGGCCAATTTCTCGGCGGCCGCGTTGATCTTCGCCATTAGCTTTACGAAATTCATTTACACACTTCCGAAAATAAGAAACAAAATCACTTAGTTCGATCAAATCCGCATAACGCGTAAATTCAGGGCCTCCCAGGTTACTTAGCTCATCAATCTGCTTAATGATTTTACGAACGCTTTTCCGAACCTGATAAAATTTTAGGAAATCCGGAAATTTCCATTCATCATGCAGGGTAATTTGGTTGGAAACTTGCTGCAAATTGGCAATGCAAGTGTGCAAGCCGGCAATCGTGCTGTAAGTTTCAGCAAAGGGGTAATCGGTTCTAACCAGACTTTGAGTAATGCGATCAAACTTGGTTAGGGAGGCTTCAACCAGATCAATTTCCACTTTGTTATCGGGATCAACTCTCAAGCGGGTCAGGATCTTCTCGAATTCGGGAGAGACCAGATACCACAAATCGAGGGCATCGAGAGAAAAAGTCCGCAGCCCATCCGAGGCATCTTCCAGATTGCATAAATTCGCCATGGATTGGCGAGCGTGCCGGGAAAGCCCGCGGGAATTCAATGTCAAATCTTTTAATTCT
>DOTA01000285.1 GCA_003513015.1 Chloroflexota bacterium | reverse complement strand
TCAATGGCAACCTGCATCTTCAATAATGTACCTGAATCCACCACCAGCGGCGAGACCGGGTTGAAATATGGCATTACAAAAGGCTTTTCTCCAAGCCCGCCATGCAAATGCACAAACATGTCCAGCACAGGCGCAAAGTTATGCTCGTCCGATACCAGCAGCACCAAGGGTTTGGCCGTATTGGCAAAATGCTCCAGGCTACCGTACAAGTCACCAAGATGCTCCGGCACATCGCGCACAATACCAGGGGTAGAAATCGCGTCATAGAGCGGTAGCGCGCTTCCCAACCGCGTCAGTTCACGCAGATGTTGGCGCGTGAACAATTCCAGGTTGTCATTCACCGGCTCCTGATAATACAAAGCCGTGACACCCACCCCGAAGCGCAAGCGGTCATTGCCTAAGTTGAAGACCGGATTCCCACGACGATCGTACATTTGGATAGTAGATGGTGCAGACTGGATGGCCGACTTTACCAGCTCAGCCGACATTTTCACGCATCTTTCGTCGACCCGAACCTGCCCGGTCTCCCCCAACATTTCCACCACAGATGGTGAATCAACGCGCACCCCGGTCTCAGACAGGATGTGCAGGGCATAGGCATGCACCTGCTCGATTTGTTCATCGTTGAGCAGCCTGAGCTGCGGGCGGACATTGTTCATGAACTCTCCTCAGTTAGTGTTCTTCACATATTTATCAAAAAACTGCGCCGAGCGTTCCATAAAAGCCCACCACTTGTCTTCCACAAATGAATGTCCTTCACCTTCATAGGCAAATAATTCGGCTTGTTTGCCAGCGTCCAGAAATGCCTGATACGCCTTTTGTGACCATTCCGGCGGCGTGCCGCTAAAGAGTGTCCCGTCTTCGGTGCCATAGCTGATTTGAACGGGGGCAGTTACATCGTCCAAGTAATGAATCGCCGCGACCTGTTTTAGCAGATCAGGATCATTGGCAGCATCTTTATAAGCCTGGATCAGGCCGGGAGGCAGGTCCAGCGGGAGAATGTCAGATGAATTACAACCATACAACCTTTCCCCTTTAATGTAATCACCAATGCAGCCAGGTCCCCAGCGGGCAATGATGTCGGCATCGTCAGCGCTAACAGTGGAGTAGAGCACAGCTGCTTTGATCTCAGGTAGGGTTTTGCTACGCCCATTCATAATTCTCGGTACTACTCGATCGGCATTTACGGCCAGAACCTTGAGAGTTACCCCGCCGCCCATGCTATGCCCCCACATTCCGATGCGTTCCGGGTCGGCCTGCGGGATGGAAGGAACAGCATCCAGCAGGTTGATAACGTCAATCACCAGGCCCGAGTAGAACAAACTGGGGCCAATGTCTGAATCACCCCAACTGCGGTAATCAGATGAAAGCGTGAGATACCCACGCCGGTTAAAGAATTCGGCAGCGCGGTCAGTGCCATCACCAGACGCATAAACCAGGCGGCTGAAAAAGCCGTGGTTCATGATAATCACCGGAAAAGGGGCTTTGCCTGTTTTGGGGATTTGCATGACGCCCATGATGGTCAGCCCATCGGATGGATAAGAGATCGCATAGCGTGTGTACACTTCGGTCTCATCCAACACATCGCCCACTTTAATTTTCCCGCCCTGGTAATCATGTTTGCGCAGACCTTCAATCGTGTATGGCTGAATCCACTCCTCGGTGGTAGGGATAGGCGTGGGACTGGGCGTGAGTGTTGGAGGAACGCTGGTAATAATGGTTACTTGTGGCGGGGGAAGTGTGGCGGTGGGTTTATGTGCTCGCGGTGAAGAGCAGGCTGAAAGGCTCAGGGCAATCAGGGAGAACACGCCCAGTAGTTTGCCATTGGGTTTGATGTGTTTGCGCATCTACTAATTTTATCCGTTTCTATGCTACCTGTTATATTTCGAGGCAAGTTCCCCAAGATGTACCATTGTTCACGCCGCCATACCCTGACCGGTTTGTAACACAAAAAGTACTAAAAGCGATGCCCGCCACAGTGCCGGGGAATAATAAAAAACTGTACAGATGGATTACGGGAACAAAGGGAAAAAGATTGGTATAGCGATCATAGTCACTATAAAAAGGAAAACTGTCAACAATGCGCCAACACGGGCATAGTCGAAAAATTTATAGCCACCCGGCCCAAATACCAACACATTGGCTTTATGCCCAACCGGGGTCAAGAAACTGGTGGCAGCACCTATGACAACCGCCAAAGTAAATGCCAGATGGTTTGCGCCCAGGCTAAGGGCAGTATCCAGCGCGATGGGCACCACCAACACCATGGTCGCGGCATTGGACATCGGCTGGGTGATGATAGCGGCCAGCAGGTACATACCTGCCAGAGCCGCCATGGGACCCCAACTACCAATCGCCTTTAGCATCAAATCGGCGATGTAACGGGCGGTACCAGTGGTTTCCATGGCAGTGCCAAGTGGCAGCATGCCCGCTACGAGAAAAACTGTTCTCCAATCAATGCTTTCATAAGCTTCATCCATGCTCAGNNACCAACCCAATCACCAACAGCATCAAACCGACCGCGATGGGCATCTTGCGTCTGCGGTCATCTGAGATTTTCAGCGGCTCTAACACCAAAAAATCGTTCTTTTCCTGTAAAACCGACAGTCTATGAGGAGGGCCTTGGAGGAGTAAATCGTCGCCGAACTGCAAACGCACGCTACGTAACCGACTGGTGATAATCTCTCCATGCCGCCGAATCGCCAGGACTGTAAACCCGTAACGTTCACGGAAGTTCAAAGAACGCAGGCTGCGATTTGCCATAGACGAACGTGGCGCCAGCGTGGCCTCGATAATACCAATCTCCTCCTCGCTAAGTTTGTCCAGTTCGGCATGGCGTTTGCTTTCGTTGGCGGTGACAAGCCCAAGTTCCTTCCTGGCGCGCAGCAGGTTTTCTGCAAGGCCTTCCATCAATAAAATATCTTCTGGTTGGATAATGGTACTGCGTTCCAGGTTTGTGATGGTGCTTGTACCTCGNNAAGCCATACTTTTCGACAACACTGGTAGCCAGGATGTTGGCAGGCGTGCCAATCAAAGTCATTTTGCCGCCCAACAGAGATGAGAACGAGAGCGGGATCAAGAGCTTCGAAACCGGGATTTTGGTCTGCTTGGCCAAGCTGACCAC
>DOTA01000510.1 GCA_003513015.1 Chloroflexota bacterium | reverse complement strand
GCCTCCTCACAGGATATCCGCCTGACGGACACCCTTCAGGTGGCTTCCGCGCAAACGGCTTCATCTTCGGCTGACAGAAAGAAACTTGCCGCTTACTACGCGCCCGCCAAAGGTGCCTCCTTCAGCCAGCGGGATTTTGAAGCCCTGCTAGGCCGGCCTGTCCCGCCCAATCAGACGCCCACGAAAGGCAATTACACCTTCAACACGCCGATTGGCGATATGCAGGATTCGTTCATTGCCCGGCAACTCTACGGGGTGCTGAGCAAGCAAATGGCCAAGATGGTCGCAGGTCAGGAAGATACGCCCATGGGGCTGCTGATGAATGCCATGATGAAGGAGATGCCCCTGCGCAGCATCTTGATGTTTGGTGGAGGCTCACTCAACCGCGGCATGTTAGAAGCGCTGTTGGTGATGATTAATGGTAAGTTTTTTAAGGGAGCCGGGGCCTTGATCAAGGCGCTGTTCAATAAATAAACTTGGCCGCCATTCAAGATTAGGTAACAAAAGAACCACTCAGACCTTGGGTGGTTCTTTTTACGTGTATTGCCCCTCGACCCCCGCTCCGAAAGGTTGTTTAGCGAACCGATGAGATTTACAGCAGCTACTTGGAACTCGCTGGAATGGCGCAAAAAAGCCTACCAAATCTCTAAAGATTTTACCTTTAGACTTTGATAGGCTTTTTATTACCCTTGGCGGAGAGGGAGGGATTCGAACCCTCGTTACCTTTCGGTAAACGCGCTCTCCAGGCGCGCGCACTAGACCGGGCTATGCGACCTCTCCACATGGCTGGGTTGTGGACCCCAGCGGGCGGGATTATACCATAATTTCAATCTGGGAAAAGCCTTGCAAACACTTCGGGCGCGTACTCTGAAACCATCTCAGAGGAGAGTGCATTTTGCTGACAAATGGCCGCGAAAAAATCGGCGCTGGGGCGTTTAAGCCGCTCTTGCGTGGCAGGGTTTAGTTCCCAAAGGCCAAACCGTTGAGCCCAACCGCGCTCCCATTCGAAATTGTCCGTCAAAGACCAGTGGAAATATCCCTGGATTTTCCAGTTGAAGTTGACCGCATGCCAGAGTTGATGAATGTGCTCCGCCAGATAGCGCGGCCGAAAATGATCTTCGGCATCTTCGGTGCCGTTTTCTGTGACCATGATTGGCAATTTAAAGCCCTTGGCCCATTTCAAGGCCTGAAAAAAACCTTCTGGCTCATTGGCGATAAACCCGCTTGGGCTGAGGTCCGCTTCGGGCGAAAAAAATCGTTTGCTAAAAAGTTCACCCGGAGCCAGCAAGCTGAAGGCCACGTTTTCGCGGGTGTAATAATTTAACCCCAAGAAATCTTGCGTGCCTTTTGCCTCCGAAATCCGCTTGCGAATCCCCAGAAAGCGCAATTTTCCATCCACAAGCGCCCGCGGGATCGCATCATTAAACGCATTGGAGGTTGTTTTCGCTGCCCAGCGATCCAATGGCGAGATTGGTTTTGCCGGGGCAAAACCGCGGTATTGATGCGCCAACCCCACCTTTGCCTCCGGTTGAATTTCGTGAATAATCTGGTAAGCTGCAACATGACCTTTGATCAGAGTATTGATCGCCTTGTATACCGCGGCCAAACTTTTTTTGCCGGGCGGAAACTCAGCAGTCAAGTAGGCCTGCACGGCATAAACATTGGGTTCATTGATTGTGCACCACCAATGAACATATTCCTGCAATGCTTCAACCGTTCTGCGAACAAAAGCAGCGAAATGCTCAACAATTGCCTCGTTCTGCCAACCACCCAATTCTGAAATCCAAAGTGGCTCCGAAAAGTGATGTAACGTGACCATAGGAGTCAGGCCGCGTTCGAGCAAGCCGCGCAGCATCTCACGGTAATAATCCAGGGCCTCCTCATCCCAACGGTTCAAATCGGGCTGAATGCGGCTCCACTCCACCGAAAGCCGGTGGGCGTTTTGGCCGCTTTCGGCCGCCCGGTCAAAATCTTCTTTCCAGCGCCCGCCCCACCAATCGCAAGCCATGCCACAGGCGTTCCGATTGATGATGTGCCCCGATTTTTCCCAGGCATACCAGTTATTGTTGAGATTATTCCCCTCAACTTGATGCGAAGCGGTTGCTGTGCCCCAAAGAAAACCACGTGGAAAATTTAAAATCGCCTGTGCCATAGCTGCTCCCGATGAATGAAGGTGATGCCCCCAATTGTATGCCCCTCGTTGGCATTTGACAACAACCGTTGTCGGATCGCAGATTTGTGATATTCTTGGCGCATGGCAAACCAGAATTTGTCTCCCAAAATCCCCATATATATCGCGCTCGGCACTAACCTGGGTGACCGTCTGGCAAATCTGCAATCAGCTATTCGCCAGATGCCTCCGGAGGTCACCATTTTAGCCCAATCCCCGATTTATCAGACCCCACCTTGGGGTTACGCAGATCAGCCTGATTTTCTCAATCAGGTTGTCATGGCTGAAACCAATTTACCTCCTCAAGCCTTGCTGGCTTATCTCAAAACCCTTGAAATCCGCGTTGGGCGCATGCCCACCTTCCGCTACGGGCCGCGCGTGGTGGATTTGGATATTTTATTTTATGGGGATTTGATTTACGCACAAG
>DOTA01000271.1 GCA_003513015.1 Chloroflexota bacterium | reverse complement strand
CGCACGACTCAAACTCGTGTTCCGCAAGGAGTGTGGGTTCGATTCCCTCCTTCGGCACCAGCAACGGCCCTCCAACTTGGAGGGCCATTTGTTTACCCCGGAAAAGTGTTATCATAAATCGCATGAAAAATTCCCGGCCCTTTTTTCTGATTTTGCTGATGGCTTTGCTCGCGGCCTGCGCAAGCGAAACGATTACTCCGCTGCCACAGGTGCCCACCACCACCCCGGTTTTAGAGGCTTCCGCGCCTATGGAGGTGTTCTTCAGCAACCCGGAAGCCCCCGAGGCCGCCAAATATCGTGGTGGCCCCGATGAAGCCCTGGCGCAGGCCCTCCGCGCCGCACAGTTTTCGGTGGACGCCGCCATTTATGACCTCAATTTGTGGAGCATCCGCGATGCCCTGATCGCCGCGCAGCAATCCGGGGTGCAGGTGCGTATCGTGGCCGAAAGCGATAACCTGGATGAAACCGAAATGCAAGAACTGCAAGATGCAGGTATTGAAGTGCTTGGCGACCGGCGCGAAAGCCTGATGCATAATAAATTCGTAGTCATCGACGGGCTGGAGGTCTGGACAGGCTCGATGAATTTCACCACCAATGGGGCCTATCGCAACGATAATAATCTCCTCCACATCCGTTCAACCAAGCTGGCTGAAAATTACACCAGCGAATTCGAGGAGATGTTCGGGCAAGATATGTTTGGTGACCGGATCATTGCCCGCACCCCCAACCCTGCCCTGTTGATCGACGGCACGGCCATCGAAACCTACTTCTCGCCCGATGATGGCACGGCCAACCAGATCATCACTGCTCTGCAAAATGCCCAGGAAAGCATCTACTTTTTAGCCTTCTCGTTTACCTCTGATCCGATTGCNNGAATTTGACCGCCTGGCCGCGGCCGGGTTGGATGTGCGCCTGGATGGCAATCCCAACAACATGCACCACAAAGTATTTATCATCGATGGGAAAATTGTGGTCACCGGTTCATATAATTTTAGCCGCAGCGCCGAAGAACGCAATGATGAAAATACCTTGATCATTCACAACCCTGAAATCGCTGCCCAATATCTGGTTGAGTTTGAGCGCGTCTTTCAAAAGGCCGCGCAACCCTAAAATCCAGCAATCACCCCACAATCCGGGTTGAATGATTTGATACAATAATCCCATAACCCGTTCACCTTCCTGCTGATCCGCAGGTTAAATTTTCAGGAGTAAAAATGACCCCAAACACCACTACCCCACCTCGCTGGGATGTCAGCAACGTTTATCCCAGCTTGAATTCGCCTGAATACCAGGCCGATTTTGATCTGGTCAATGCTCAACTCGATGAACTTTACGCTTATTTGGATGAGCATCAGATCGAGAAACTGCCCGCCCCTCCCGCAGACCTGACCCCCGAGCAGGTGGCGGCCCTGCTTGCTGATCTGATCCAAACCCAAAATGATCTTTTCACCCTTTCTGGTACGCTACGAGCCTATATCCAAGCTTATGTTGCCACCGATTCGTATAACGCCGAGGCCAAACGTGCCATGTCCGTTTTTCAGCAAAATGGCGTGCGCTTGGAACAGGCCCTCACGCGTATTCAGGGCTGGGTCGGTAGTTTGGGCGATTTACTGCCCGCGGCCTTAAAAGTGGGAGGCACGGCCCAAGAACACGCCTTCATCCTGAAAGAAATCGGCGAACAGAGTCAATACATGATGAGCCAGGCCGAAGAAGATTTAGCCACCGAGCTTTCTCTCAGCGGTGCCAGCGCCTGGACCAAACTTCAGGGCACGGTGACATCCCAATTGAAGGTGGATTTTGAACTGGATGGCGAAATCAAGCAAATTCCGGCCCCCGCGCTGATCAACCTGCGTAACCATCCCGATGAAGCCACTCGCCGCCGGGCCTACGAGGCTGAGATGGCTGCCTGGGAAAGCGTCAAAGAACCCCTGGCGGCCGCGCTCAATGGCGTCAAAGGCATGGTAAACACCCTCGATCAGCACCGCGGGCGCACGGATGCCCTGCACAGCGCCATCGACGATGCCCGCATCGAGCGCGCCACCCTCGAAACCATGTTAGCGGCCATGAAAGACTCCTTCCCCATCTTCGAGCGCTACTTCAAAGCCAAAGCCAAACGCCTGGGCAAAACAGCCCTGGCCTGGTGGGATCTATTTGCACCCTTGGGGCAAACCGAAACGAGTTACACTTTTTCGCAGGCCAAAGATTATGTCTTGCAGCAATTCGGCACCTTCTCGCCCCACTTGCAGAATTTCGCCCAACGCGCCTTCGATAACAATTGGATTGATGCCGAGATGCGCGACGGCAAACGGGTGGGCGCCTTTTGCATGGGTGTGCCCAAGGTCAAAGAATCACGGGTTTTTCTAAATTTTGATGGCTCACTGGATACGGTCTTCACCCTGGCCCACGAACTGGGGCACGGCTACCACAACGAATGTGCCAAAGATAAAACGCCGTTGCAAAAATCCACCCCCATGACTTTGGCGGAAACTGCCTCGATCATGTGCGAAACCATTGTTTACGAAGCCGCCGTCAAGCAGGCGGCCACCCCCGCCGAAGAACTCACCATCCTCGAAACTTCCCTGGTCAGCGACAGCCAGGTGATCGTCGATATCTATTCGCGTTACCTGTTCGAGAAAGAGGTCTTCGAGCGCCGCCTTCAATCCGAGTTGAGCGCCGAGGAATTCAGCGAGATCATGGAGCGCGCCCAAGCCGCCACCTATGGAGCGGGCCTGGATGAGCGCTACCGCCACAAATACATGTGGACCTGGAAACCGCACTACTACCGGGCCGGGCTATCGTTCTACAACTTCCCCTACGCCTTTGGGTTGCTCTTCGGCATTGGCTTGTACGCCATCTACCAGCAGCGCGGTGAGGCCTTTGTGACCGAATACCGCGATTTATTGGCTTCTACGGGTGAGGGCACCGCCGAAGAGCTTGCCTCCCGCTTTGGGATTGACCTGCGTTCCCCCAAGTTTTGGCAGGATAGTTTGGCCGTCATCGCCAAACGCGTGGAACGNNAGGCTCAGGATGCTTGGCCTGAGAGTTACTTTTTCCCAGGGTAACAAGGTTAAGGTACCCCAATCCCTAATCTACTCGTATCTTAGCGCCTCCACCGGCTGCAAGCTGGCAGCCCGATTGGCCGGGTATAGGCCAAAGAACAGACCCACGGCCGCCGAGAAGAGCGTTGCCATCAAGACTGCATCCAACCCCACCACCGGGACGATGTTGGCATTGCTGGCCGCAGCGATTTGCCCCACGATGAAAGCGATCAGCCAGCCCAAACCGATCCCCAAAATGCCGCCAAACAAACTCAGCAAAGCGGATTCGGTCAGGAATTGGATCATGATATCCGCTTTGCGCGCTCCCATGGCTTTGCGCAGACCAATTTCACGCGTGCGCTCGATGACTGAGACCAGCATGATGTTCATAAT
>DOTA01000278.1 GCA_003513015.1 Chloroflexota bacterium | reverse complement strand
TTCCATGCTGACGAACATGGCATGCCCCAGGTGCAGCTTGCCGGTCACGTTCGGCGGTGGGATCGAGATCACATACGGTTTCTGGCCGGGGTCGTGATCCGGTTCGTTGGGGTCGTTGGTCGGCTTGAAATAGCCGCCAGCTTCCCACATCTGGTAAATGCGTTGTTCGGTATCGTGAAAATTGTAAGTTTTCGGTAAAGTGTTTTCGGGCATAAATTCCTCTAAAATTTTAGTTGGGTAGTTTCGTGGTTTGATAGTTTTGTAGTGAAATTTCGCTCTACTGCCTGACTACCAAACTATCTAACTTCCTAACGGTATATCTATATGATTAATTTTCCTTCCATAACCACTCCCGCCTGCCCGCTCACCTTCACGGTTTCGATATTTTCCCGCGGGCCGACCACTTCTACGCGGGCCTGGCCGGGGCGGTTCATCCAGTGGCCTTGTTCGGCAATAAAGCGCGGCTCCTCGATCAAGCCATGCTGCCACAAATAAGCCGCCATTCCACCCGTAGCGGAACCGGTGAAGGGGTCTTCCGGGGTGTCTGGGGGCACGCCAAAATGCCGGGCAAAGGTATCACCCTCGGGCGTGATCCCCTCCAGGCAGAAGAGATGCGGGCTAAAAAAATCACTCCGAGCGCGGTAGCCCTCATAAGCCGCGATGTCCACCCGCACCCGGCGCAGTACTTCCAAATCTCGTACGGGGATCATCAATTGCGGCGTCCCCGTGCTGACCGTCTGAATCGGGTATCCCCTGAGTAGATCGCCCGTTGATAATCCAAAAATTGGCATGATTTCAGCGGGATCGTGGCTGGAGAGGAAGATCGGCTTCTTTTGGGACATCACAATCTCTTGGATTTTTTCGTTCTCGAAGCGAATCTCCACTTCGATGGGGCCGACCTGCAACTCCAGCGTCAGGGTGGTTACCGCACCCCGGAGCGCCAGCCGCCCCGTGGCAACGAGGGCGAAGGCCGTGGCAATGGTGGGGTGCCCGGCGAGGGGAATCTCCTCGGCGGGGGTGAAGTAGCGCACGCCAAAATCTGCAATATCCGAACTGCGCACAAAGGCTGCCCTGGAGAGATTCATCTCTTTGGCAATGGCCAGCATGGTGGCGGAATCCATCGCGTCGGTATCGAAGATCACCGCGCAGGGGTTGCCGCCCAAAGGCTGGCTGGTGAAAGCGTCTACTTGCAAAATCTCGTAACTTGGCATCTCAAACCTGATTTCAACGCGAATAATGCAAATGGGCGAATGACACGAATATTTTTATGATTATATTTGCGACATTTGCTTCTTTGCGTCATTCGCGTTAAAAACTCACTCCGGGATCTCAACCTCGAAGCGTCCGTAGGCATCGCCTTTGCACATGCACATGGTTTCGCGCACTTCCATTTCCTCGCCGGTAGCCCATTGCACGGCCTCNNCCCATCAGGGTGGGTTGCTCGCGCACGCCATACTGGAAGGAGGCCCGTCCAATGCGTTTGAGCATGCCGCGCCCACCGCGCCCGTAAAAATCTTCGATGGCCTGATTGAGCCTGGCGTAATCCTCGAAGGAAATCGCGGGTTCCAGATCATCCGGGGGTGGGCTGTCGATGTATTTTTCCAATCCCGAAGCGCGCAGCACAGCTTTGAGACCTTGCTCGCCCATGACTTCCTCGATAGCCATCAAAGCCTGCCGCATAATGGCGTTGGCAATGTATAAATTTTTATCAGACATGCTTGGCTCCTTCCTTATGGTTTTGTGTTTGAGAATATTAAATGCTGAGTTCACTGAGACCGCAGAGAAAACCAGGTAAAGACAAATCTCGGCGCACTTTGCGCTCTCTGCGGTTAATTTTGAAGAATTACATTTCGATCCCGATAGTGATTTCTGAGAACGATGAGATTTGCTCCAGATTTTGGTCAGGTTTTTCGCTGATCTCCACTTTTTGAGCCCGCGTTATACTCATCAAATCTGCGCTGGCTCCAGAAAGTGCAGCCCTTAAATTTGGATGATCAGTTGCCAATTGTAACCGTTTTAGCTCCGTTCCCAAAGATAAATTCCGCTCCGATTTGTAGCGTCGCACGGCGATGGCGATCTCAAGGATAGTGTCGCCTAAAGATTCAGCGCCCTCGTCAATTAATGATTCATCTGCGACAGGCCACTCGGATGTATGGATGCTTGCAACATGCGACTTGCCGCTCACCGCTTGCTGCTCCCCATAAATCCCCAAATACACCGCCTCCGTCACATGCGGCAAAATGGGCGCGAAGAGTTTGAGCAGCGTCAGCAGGGTGTGATGCAAGGTGAAGATGGCCCCATCCCGTTGGGTGTGATTCTCATCATACAGGCGCTGCTTGGCAATTTCGAGATAGTTGTCGGCAAAATGCCAGAAGAAAGCCTCGGTTTCGGCTTTGGCCGCGGCGTAATCGTATTCTATGAAAAGATTCGTCACGCGTTGGATGAGTTTTTGGGTGCGGGAGAGTTGCCACAAATCCGCTGGGGTTAGGATGTTAGGGGTGAGGATTGGCAAGTAATCCGAGGTAAAGCG
>DOTA01000542.1 GCA_003513015.1 Chloroflexota bacterium | reverse complement strand
GGCGTCGCGGCTGATATCCACATATTCATAGGGAATATCACGATCATCCAAAATTTTGCGAGCCCGGTGACAATCGGGGCACCATTTTGTGGCGTAAAATTTAATTTTATTTTCCTCAGGCATAGCTCCCAACTTGATAGATTACCTCAATACCAAAGGCAAGATCATGGCGAGAATGATGATAACACCGATCACGGCCATAATCTTTTGACTGCGGTTCATCTCATTCTTGTTTTTCTTTTGGGTTTTGTTTTGGGTTTTCTTTTTTTGTGCCATTTCTATTACTCCTTTCTAGTTTGATAAAAGATGGAAATCAGAATAATCGATCAGAGAGCGTAACGAACATTCTTGATCCATCCTCAATCTAATTTACTTTCTTCTTTTTTCGGTTGCCAGGTTAATGGCGGTTTCCAAATCTTCGAGCGTGGCTGGTTTAAAGGTATAGGCATCCGCACCTAACTCCATAGCGGTATCAACCTGAAGGTCAGCAGCCTCCGAAGAGAGCATAATCACCGGCAGATCACTCCACTCAGAACGGCGGCGCACAAATTCCAGCATATCCATTCCAGAAACACCCGGCATATTGATATCTAACATCAGCACATCAGGACGCTCGCCAGCTAAAAGCGCTTTGGCCGCGAAACGCGCATCGTAGAAAGAACGGGTTTCAAAATCCAAAAGTTGCAGCATTAACTTCACCGCTTGGATCATGTCGCCATCATCATCTACATACCAGATGGTTTTCAAGCCTAATAACTCCTCACGTTATACCGCACTCGGTTGAAAATTGCGCTTCCTGCCTTCCCAAAAAGCGCAATTTTCAACCGTGGGTATTATAAATGCGCCTTGACTGCTTCTGCCAAATTAACGGTCATCTTCGGCGCAGCGGAGATCTCTTGCACGCTAGCGGAGCGGATGGCTTCGATGGAACCAAAATAAGCTAGAAGCGCTTTGCGGCGCGCTGGTCCAATCCCAGGGATGGCATCCAATTGCGAGGCCAGCCCCAATTTCGTGCGGCGGTTGCGATGAGCCGTGATGGCAAAACGATGGGCTTCGTCCCGGACGCGCTGCACCAAGTATAATCCTTCTGATTTTCTTGGCAAGAGGATAGAACGCTCTTTTCCGGGGATAAAAATCTCTTCTTCACGTTTCGCCAACCCTACCACCGGCACTTTATCAAAAATATTAAATTCTTCGAGCACTTTCACAGCTCGACTCAACTGCCCTTTGCCGCCATCCACAATTAAAAGATTGGGCAACGTGGCAAATGAGAGATCAGGTTTCTTGCCGGGCTGGGTGGCGGTCTCTTGGGCGGCCTGCCAGCGACTGAAGCGCCGTCGCAGGGCTTCCTCCATACTGGCAAAATCATCGGGGCCGCCGGTCACCGTGCGGATGTTGAAACGCCGGTAGTGCGCTTTCTTGGGTACACCCTGTTCGAAAACCACCATGCTGGCCGTAATGGCCGTACCCTGCGTATTGGAAATATCGTAACACTCGATGCGGTTGGGCGGCCCGGCTAACTCCAGATATTTTTGCAGTTCTGCCAGCGATTGTTCCTGTTTGTGGGTGTCGGCCTCCCATTGGGCTTGCAGTGCCCCCAGGGTTTCGGCGGCGTTTTCCGCGGCCATTTGCACCGATTCGCGCTTCTGGCCGCGCTTGGGAATCAGCATCTTCACTTTTTGGCCGCCGCGCTTGGTATTGAGCCACTCTTCGATGATTTTGGTCTCTTCCACTTCCTGTGGCAGCATCACCTGCGCGGGGATGCTGGGGACCTGATCGTAAAACTGCTTGATGAACTCCGCCAAAACATCCGCATCGGGGGAATCGTCCGTACCTTCCATCAAAAAATACTCGCGTCCGATCAACTTGCCGCCCCGGATGAAGAAAACCTGCATGCAAGCTTCTCGCTCCGAGCGCGCCATGGCGATTACATCCGAATCGACATAATCGTTGGGGAAAACCACCTTTTGGCGTTCGATCACAGTTTGGATGGCCTTCACCTGATCGCGCAGGGCCCCAGCGCGCTCGAAGCGCAGTTCCTGCGCGGCCGCGTTCATCTCCCCTTGCAAGCGCGCCAAAATGCCATCGGTGCGACCATTCAAAAAGGATTCGAAATCCGCAATCATTTGGCGGTATTCGGCCTGCGAAACCGCGCCAATACAGGGGCCGTTGCACAACTTGATATCAAAATACAGGCAGGCCCGCGCATCTGTGCCGCTAATTTCGCGGTCGCAAGTCAAATACGGGAAAATGCGCCGCAGCACATCTAAAGTTTGGTGTACTGCCCAAACGCTGGTATACGGCCCAAAATAGCGGGAGCCATCCGAAACCATCTGGCGCGTTACGGTCACCTTGGGGTAGGGCTGCCCCCAGTGAATTTTGATATATGGGTAGCGTTTATCATCCTTCATGCGCACGTTAAAAAACGGGCGATGCCTCTTGATCAGGTTCATCTCCAAAATCAGGGCTTCCAACTCCGAACCCACCACAATCCATTCAATATCGGCGATATTTTTCACCAATTGGATCGTGCGGGGATGCTCCAAATTGTTATGGAAATACGAGCGCACCCGGGCGCGCAAATTGATCGCCTTGCCCACGTAAATCACCTTGCCATCAGCGTTTTTCATCAAATAACAGCCGGGTTTGGTAGGCAGCGTGTCGAGCACACCCTGAAGATGATTGGAAATTTCTGCCATCGCGGAAGATTCTAACATAAGGAAATTAATCCAACCTTACGATTTGCCCCACTGCCGCGGTGGGAAATCGCCCCAGAAATTCAAAGGTGATTCCGTTAATCGCGGTTTTTTCCCAGCCTCGGAATTTACCGGTTCCTGATACAATCACTACAAAAATCCCAGAAAGGCAAGCAAAAAATGACCACCCAACTGCAACTCCTCACACCTGAAATAGTCGATCAAATCTTTAATGAGGCCTTCCAATTGCTGGAAAATCACGGGGTGCGCGTCCAATCAGCGGAAGCGCGTGCCCTCCTGGCCGAGGCCGGGGCGCGCGTCGACGAGAATCGCGAGGTCGCCCACCTACACGAAGGTCTCATCCGCCAGGCGCTCGCCAGCGTGCCCCATGAATTTTATCTCTACGACCGGGCTGGCGAACCTGCCGTGCATTACGGCGGCGACAGCGTGCATTTTGACCCCGGCTCTTCCTGTGTCAACGTGCTCGATCCCGAAACCCTGGAACACTACCCCGCCCAAACCGCCG
>DOTA01000419.1 GCA_003513015.1 Chloroflexota bacterium | reverse complement strand
CAACCAAAGCCCCGATCCCAGTCAACCAACTGACGCAAAACACCCTGCCGCTCATCACAGCCTACTTCGAATTCAGCCATCTCAAACAACTTTACCGCCAGGGCTGGCTGCGCAAAAACATCCCCGAAGCGCGCTGTGAAAGTGTAGCTGAACACACTTTTGGCGTGGCTGTGCTGACGATGATGTTGGCAGAGGCTTACTTTCCTGAATTGGATGTACTCAAAACCCTGCGGATGAGTTTGATCCATGATTTTGGCGAGATTTACGCGGGAGATTTCACCCCTCAAGATGGCCTCAGCCCTGGGGAAAAGCACCAACTGGAAAGGGAGTCAATCATCCAGATTTTCGGGAGGTTTCCGTTTGGTGAAAACTATCTCCACCTTTGGGAAGAATTCGAGCGCGGAGCCTCCCCCGAAGCGCAGTTTGTCCGCCAGATCGACAAACTTGAGATGGCCCTGCAAGCCAGCGTTTACGAACATCAACACCTGGCAGAACTCCCCGAATTTTTTCAATCTGCGGGCATTGAGATCGCTTCCCCGGCATTGCACGCCATTTTAGAGGCCGTGCAAGCCCTCAACCCAACCCCCCAACCCTTCGATGGTTGACGCCCAATCCAGAGCATGGGCAGTTTTATATAGCCCGTGATCATCCTCCACGGCGTGAAACTCCAGGTTCGTGAACACTTTCTGGGCCAGCGTGCGCGCTATCTCTATTGGGACAACCGTATCGCCTTCGCCATGGTAGATCACAACTGGCACATTCACCGGTGCCGGAGGATTCTCCACGAAATCGGGCCAAACCAGGGCCGGGGCCAGCAGCACCAACTTTTTTATCCGTTCCGGATGCTGGCAGGCAGTCAACGTAGCCATCAGACCGCCCAAACTGGAACCGATGATAATCCAATCCCTGCGATCCGCGATGATTCGATCCAATTGGGCCAGGCGCGCCTCCAGATTACCGGAGAAATCGGGTGTCAGAATTTCGGGATATAAACCGCGTAACAGAGTCGCCTTGTCTCCCTGTGAACTACTTTGTAACCCGTGAATAAAAATCAGATTGCACTTAGCCATGATTACAACTCCTCAACTTTTATATAATGCCCCCGGCCACAAATTGCGCCTCCCACCTATTCAAAAAAAGCGCAATTTGTAGCCGTGAAGGGTATATTTGCATTTTACTATGCCTAGAGAACAACGCCTTTTAAAGTTTGCTGCATCCCCAACCGCTCCCCTTTTTGATAGCAATGCAAATACCTTGATCTCCTTAGATTTTCCCATAATCTTAAGCATCCCGCGACGCGGATGCCAAACTTACGCTTCGTGGATTGCTTGGTATAATCCGCGCAAACGTAGGCCTCTGCTCACGCAAGTTGGGAAAGGATTTTCATTTTGACAAAAAATACCGCTCAAACCACCCAAACCATTATCTGGATTTTATGCATCCTTTTAGGGATCGCGGGAATCGGCATTTGTATCCATGCCCTCTTGAACTTCAATCAAGCTAATGTCATCGTTGAGTGGACCACTGCCAGCGAACTCGATACGGTAGGCTTCAATTTGCTCCGCGGCGAAACGGAGAACGGTCCTTTCGAGCAAGTTAATGTCGCGCTGATCCCTTCGGTCAGCGATACCCTCACCGGGAGCAGTTACAGCTATGAAGACACCCAAGTAATTGGTGGTACCACCTATTTCTACATGCTGGAAGAAATCGAAAGCAGCGGGAATGCCAGCCAGTTTGGACCAATCATCGTCAAAGCCAACAGCCCCATGCAAATCGAACTGGTAGTAGGCATCCTTTTAATGCTAGGTGCCGGAGTTTATATTGTCTTGTTGCTGCGCGATCAAAGAAAGCAAGTTGCCCGCGATGCCGAATAACATTGCAATTCCCAACGATGCACAAAGCGTTTCTGTGGCGATTGCCAATCTGAGTGTGCAACTCAACTGCCACCACACCCAACTGGCAAAGGTTTTAAACAGCCGCTACCAGGAATTTCCGGCCGGACAGCCGGCAAACCTAAACGCCGAGATTCGCTGGGTTGGCAACGAACGCCACACCGCCTTGTTAGATACTGAACCCAAATTCAGCGCGGGCGAATTGAAATTGTGCGCCCCCGGTTATGATGGATTCATCAACGAAAAAAATGGGAGTGGCGCTTTAACTATCTCGTCTGCTCAACCGGTGGAGGAGATCGATTACTACCTGCGCATGGCCTTTGCCCTGCTGGCGCACGCAGCCGGTGGAGTTTTGTTGCATGCGGCAGGCATTGTGCGGGATGGACAAGCTTATCTGTTTTTGGGACATTCCGGGAGCGGCAAAACCACGGCCTGCCGGGCTTCGCAAGCAGATCACATCATTTTGAACGATGATCTGGTTTTGCTGCTGCCCGAAACAGATCATTGGCAGGCCTACGGCACCCCATTTTGGAACCCCACNNAGGTGTTCACACGCCCCATCACACGCGGGCGCGGACTGGCCGCCCTGATCTCAAATGTGCCGGTGATTCCGCAAGACCCTCTCCGCAGCCTGCGTTTATTCGAAATTCTCTCCCAAATTCAGCAAATCACACCGGTTTCTGAACTGCATTTTTTGCCCGATAATTCTTTCTGGAATGTTATCGCGCCTTAACCTCTCCCGCTTCATCCGCCTATTGCTGGTGCTTTTCGTGGGCATTCTGCTGATTTTGGGGATGCGCTTAACAGTCAATGCCCTAAGCCGGGCGGGATTTTTGGGCGCGGAAACAGACATCAATTTTGATCTGTGGCACCTTGCAGGGATCTGCCGAGGTTCAAAGCTGGTCAACACTCCCGGATTTGGGCTACCCTCCGAATTTGATGAATCCAATCACCCCATAAAACCCATCACTGAAACACCCTACCAGAGCGAAGAAGGTTTCGAAGTGCTGGTTTTCGAAGATCAACTTTATTTGGGGATGGAGGCCGACAATCTTTTGGGAGCGCGCCTGTGGCGGACCCGCAAGGGAATCCGCGACCCGCAATCCCAACAAGACTGGGAGGAGGTTGCCGCCAACGCTGCGGGGTTGCCCTTTGGTGTGGCGGATACTGCCCAAGCCGACCACATCGACAGCCTGGGCGAATTTCAGGGCTGGATATACGCCAGCCTGGCCAACCGTAGCGGTAGCCCGCAGGGAACCCTGGTATTTCGCAGCCCGACGGGTGATCCCGGCACCTGGGAGGATGCCCTGGCCGTAGTTGGGTCGGGATTTGGCAAAGCCCAAAACGAGAATTTCAAGGATATGCAGGTTTTCGATGGACAACTGTGCGGCGGCACCTGGAATGAGACCGATGGGGCCGAAGTTTGGTGCACGACGGACGGGCTGGATTGGCAACAGAAAAATCGTTCCGGGTTTGACGAACCGCAAAATAGTGTGATCTGGTCGGGGCATGTTTTCGAGGGTCAGTTGTATTTTGGCGTGCAATCGGCCAGCGCTGATGGCAGCCAGCCCCAGGGACGTTTGTACCGGACGAAATCGCTGGCAGGTACGCCTGTCTGGGAAGAGGTTTTTCGCACTGCGGAGGGTATGAGTTGGGGTAATATTCTCGGCGATCTGGAGGGGTACTTGTACATCAGCCTGCCTTCACCCGAGGGGATGGTGGTGTACCGCAGCACAAGCGGCGGCTCCAATACCTGGGAGGTTGCCAGCCAGCCAGGGTTCGGCGCCGGGCCTGCGAACTGGGCCGTGCTGGCCGATGGCGCTGCCACAAACCGGGGAGGCTTATACGTCGGGGTGGTCAATGGGCAACAGAATTTCACCCTTTGGCGCACGGATGGCATACTTACCGGAAAGGGTTCACTAGTTTCATGGCAGCAAATCCCTATCCCGGAAATGACAGATCTCAACAATATTTACGTTCAATTGGTTTTTTTTAATGACGTTTTATATGCCTGGACTTCGAACCCGGTTTCGGGGCAGCAAGTCTGGTTGATTTGTGAATGATGCAAGTTAGCAACGCACCTTTATTAGACCAAGAACTCCTGCAAAAAACTGCAGGTAGGGATGAAAAGGCTTTTAAGCAACTCTATCAACGCTATCAGCAGGCGGTCTTTAATTACATTTTGCGGTTGATTCACGATGAGGTGGCCGCGGAAGAATTGTTGCAAGATGTATTTTTCGCAATTTGGCAGGGGGCCGCGGATTTCCGCAGTCAAGCGAGCGTAAAAACCTGGATTTTTCGAATTGCCCATTTTCAGGCAGTTTCATGGCTGCGGAAAAACCTGCCAGGGAAACATGCCCAGAAAACCGAATTGGATGACGAGTTGCTGGCAACGGAACCTTCACCTGAGGAAACGCTCATTGAGAAACGCAAAATCGAGCGCATGCTGATCGCGCTGGAAAATCTATCGCCCAGCCATCGTTCGGTGGTTGAGTTAACTTTTGTGCATGGGTTTTCGCAAAATGAAATTGCCGAGATTCTAAAGTGCCCGGCGGGCACAGTTAAAAGCCGGATGAGTTCTGCGCTTAAGTATTTGGCAGCCAGCTTGGAAAATGACGAATCAAAATAATTAGTTTTTCCTAACAGTATTGTAAGAACAGCAAAATACGGTGATTAAAATTGAACCAAAATGAATTTTTTGCGACTATAGTATTAGAATGAACGATCCAAAATCCTTACTCCCCTGGTATCTCAACGAGAGCCTGCCGGCAGAAGATAAATCGGCGGTAGAGCAATGGCTCGCGGCGGATGATAGCGCCCGCACAGCCTTGCGCGTTTCGCAACAGGCTGCCAGGGTGATCGTCTCGCAGCCAGAACGAGTTCCATCCCGAAAAGTGGAACAAAAGTTACTGGCTCGCGTCCAGCAACCCGCACCCCAGAAATCTGGCTGGCCAGCCTGGGCTTGGGGATTGCCTTTGGCCGCGCTGCTTTTTGTGCTGCTTTGGCTGCTAATCCAACCGGGGATGATGCTCCAATGGTCCGTGCGTGGCAGTGAGATCGCCGCCTTTCGCATCTACCGCGCCCCCGTTGGAAGCACCGAGTTCGCACTGGTTGATGAGCTACCCGCGGTTCCCGCACAGCAAACTTACCGATATGCCGATGCCTTGATCGTTCCAGGGCAAAGCTACCAATACGTGGTTGAAGTGGTTGATCAGAGCGGCAGTACCGCGGCCCGGCAAGCCACCAACAGCAACACCTGGATGGCCCTGGCGGCCCAGCTCGCGGTTTTGCTGACCAGCTTCATGCTTGCCTACGGTTTTATTCTCATTGTTAAAGAACCCAGAGCACCTCTGCTCTTGGTTTAATCATTAATTCATTCAAGTGAGAAAAGGAGAAAATAAAATGAAAAGAAGGTTGTTAACAGTTTTATTGGTGGTTCTGGTAGCCTTGATGGCGGTTGGGCCGGCGTTTGCATACACGGGCATTTCCGGTACTGTTACCGAAAACAAAACAGGTGGAAACCTCGCCTGGATTTATGGAGGAACTGTCACTGTCCAAGCTATTGATCTAGCCGCGCCTGCGGGTTTGGTTCTATGTGGAGCAGGGAGTTTAAACGTACCCGCAGGAACATATAATTTTTCTTTTGCCTCAGGGTGTACTTCACAGTCCAACCCTTATTATGTGATTACATTAGATCTCAACGCAGGGCCAAATGGAAAGCCTGCTGCTCAAACTATTGGCCGGGGTAACGGATCGGATCCTCTTGTAGTGGATTTTGTTACAAACACTGGCCCGACTGCGGTTGAATTGACCGACTTTTCCGTTGCGCCTCAGGCCAACAACTGGCTGCCCTTCGTGCTGCTGATCGGTTCTGTGGCTTTGGTGGGTGGCGCGGTCACCCTGCTCCGCAAACGTCGAGCATAACCAGTGGGTAGTGNNTCTACTCCAATCAACCAAAACCAAAATCTTGACATAACCAAAGTTTTTGTGTTAAACTCTTGAAAACGCTTTCGAAAACGTTTTCAAGATGATGACTAAGAACAAAAAACGCCCCACGATCATCGATGTAGCCGAATCCGCCGGTGTTTCCATCTCAACGGTCAGCCGGGTGTTGAATGCCTCGGCCCCAGTGGATGCTGACAAAACCCAAAAAGTGCGCCAGGCCATCGAAGAGTTGAATTATCAGCCCAAAGCTGCCGCCCGTATTCTCGCCAGCCAGCGCACCGAGACGATTGGTTTGCTGCTCCCGTTGATCAGTGGCGAATATTTCGCCGGCATGTTGCGCGGCGTGGAACGCGGCGCGATCGAGGGCGGCTATGATTTGCTGATTCACTCCACCTACACCGATGCCCGACCCAATTCTCCGTATCGGCGGGTTTTGGGGGAGCATAACACGGATGGCTTGATCGTTTTTTCAGACAGCTTAGATGGCACTGAACTCCAGCGCTTATGCGAGTTGGAGTTCCCGGTAGTATTGCTACACCGCTCTTCGCCCGATGTATTGAACATCCCCAGCGTGACGGTTGAAAACAAAAATGGGGCTAAACAGATTGTAGATCACTTGATTAAATTGCATAATCGCCGAAAAATTGTGTATTTACGCGGCCCTGAGGAGCACGAAGACTCACACTGGCGCGAGGTGGGTTACCGTCAAGCTTTGGATGAATCTGGCATTTTGTTTGATCCCGCTTTAGTGGGCGCAGGGAATTTTGATAACCGCGATGCTCAAGATGCGCTTGACGCCATGTTGCTGGACGGCATTGAATTCGATGCCATCTTCGCCGGGGATGACGAGGCGGCCTCGGGCGTTTTGCGCGCCCTCCGCCTGGCAGGGATCCGTGTTCCCGAAGATGTTTCCGTGGTTGGTTTTGACGATTCCAACCTGGCTGAGCACCTGGTTCCGGCTTTGACCACGGTCGATGCTCAGATCGAACAAGCTGGCTACACCGCCGCCAAACGCCTGATTCAATTAATCGAGCGGGGCGAGACAAATTTGATGACATTATTGCCCACACAAATGGTGCTTCGTCGTTCCTGTGGATGTTTTTATGAGGAGGTGAAACCGTAGAACAAGTTATCGAAAATCACCTAAACATCTGAAAATCCTTACCCAATTCAAAAATTTTTACTTGGAGGAGTGTAATGAAAAATAAAACATTATTCCTATTGTTGGGAATTTTGCTCGTAGTTAGCATGATGCTGGCTGCCTGTGGTGGTAGCACCGCAGAAGAAACTACCGCCCCCGAAGCCCCTGTTGAAGAAACAGGTGGCGAAAAAGCCGCCGCCCCAGCCGAAAAGGTCAAAGTCTCGGTTTTCGTTGGCCTGGGAACCGGCACTGACCCCGATCAGATTGCGGCGCAAGAAGCATTGGCCGAAAAATTCAACGCCGAGCATACTGACATCGAAATGGAATTTATGATCGTTCCCAACGATGAATCCGGCGAACGCCTGGTAGCCATGGTTTCCGGTGGCAACCCGCCCGGGCTGGTAGGCCCCGGTGGGGTCGATGTAGCCGCCACCTATTTTGATCTTTGGCTGGATATTGGCCCCATGATCGAAAAAGACAACCTCGACTTGAGCGATTTCTACGGCGCTGCGGTCGAAATGTACAACTACCCCGAAAAAACCGTGGGCTTACCTTTGGGTGTTTTCCCCTCCTTCATTTTCTACAACAAAGACAAATTCGATGCCGCTGGTTTGGCATACCCCACCGCGGATTACGGCGATACCTCCTGGGATGTGGCCGCACTGCGCGAACTAGCCATGAAATTGACTTTCGACGAAAACGGCAATGACGCGACCTCCCCTGACTTCGATGCTACCAAGATTGCTGAATGGGGCTTTAATGACTCCTGGACCGATCTGCGCGGTTTCATGACCCGTTTTGATCCCCCTGGAGCTGGCCGCCCTACCACCCCGGATATGAAGACTGCCCTAATCAACTCGGATGAGTACAAATATGGCTTGGATTGGTTGAATAAGGCCATCTGGGTAGACCATTTCATTGCTGATTCTGCCGGACAACAGATCATCGATGCCGCCAATGATCCCTTCGGCAGCGAACTGGTGGCTATGTTCTACAGCCACACCTGGTTCATGCCCGAAGGTTTGGTTGATCTGCCCTTTGAGTACGATTTTGCGGTGGCACCCTTCAGTCAAAAAGGCACCCGTATGGCTCGCGTGCATGCCGACACCTTCTACATCCCGAAGAATTTCGCCAACCCCGAAGCCTCCTGGGAAGTTTTGAAGTGGCTTACCAGCCCTGAAAACATCGTGGAAGTCTGCCTGATCTACGGTTGTTTGCCCGCCCGTCAATCCGTAGCGGATGAGTACACCGCCCAGATGGAAGCGCGTTATGGCGAGCATGATTACAGCGTGATCTACGGCGCGATTGACTATTTGGATAACCCGCATCACGAAAGCTGGATGCCCAACGTCGAGCGCGTGGGTGATATTTTGCAATCAGATGTTTACGATCTGGTCTTCACCGAACCTGTCGATGACACTGATGCCTTGCTCGAAGATGCAAATACCGCGGTCCAGGCTTTGTTCGATGAGTATTGGGCTGAGAACGAATAATCTTCAAAAATTGACTGGCAGNNCTGGCGAAACGTAGGCTAAGTCTCTCGCAAAAAGAAGCGCTTTGGGGTTATGCCTTTACTGTCCCCTGGATTTTTGGCTTCTTGGTATTCACTTTGGGGCCGATGATTGCCTCGTTGTATTTCTCCTTTACCAAATACAATATCATCGATCCACCCACCTGGATCGGGCTACGCAATTATCAACGTATGCTTTTCGAAGATCCGCTGTTTTGGCATTCGCTGCAGCGCACCCTGTATTACGCCGCGCTGGCCTTGCCGCTAGGTTTGCTCTTCGGCCTGTTTTTAGCCATATTGCTGAATCAGAAAATCCCCGGGGTTAACTTGTGGCGCACGGCTTATTTTTTGCCCTCGGTAGTCGCCGGGGTGGCAGTCTCTTTGTTATTTGTGCGCCTCTTCAACCCGCGCGTCGGCCTGATTAATCCATTTTTGATGAGTATCGGGATCGAGAATCCCCCTGGGTGGATGAATGATCCCAACTGGTCAATTCCCACCCTCGTGATTATGAGTCTGTGGGGCGTGGGCGGGGGGATGATTATTTATCTGGCGGGCTTGCAGGGTATCCCCACCGCCCTCTATGAAGCCGCAAAAATTGATGGGGCCGGTACCTGGCACCGTTTCCGGCATGTGACCATCCCCATGATAACCCCCGTGATTTTTTATAATCTAGTAATGGGATTGATCGGCTCGTTTCAATATTTCACGGAAGTATATGTTGCCACCAGCGGCAATGGAGGTCCGCTGCGCTCCACCCTGGTGTACAACTTGTATCTCTATCAAAACGCGTTCAAATATTTTGAAATGGGATATGCTTCATCGCTGGCCTGGTTTTTACTGTTGCTCACGCTGGTAGCAACTCTGCTGGTGTTCCGTTCTTCACCTTTTTGGGTATTTTACGAAGGCGAAGTTCGCAAGTAGGATCATAAATGATGGCAACCGAAACACAGCATACTCAACACAAAATTAAATCAAGCTTGAAATTCCAGAGCTTCCTTGGTAAAGCGCTCACCACGCTGCTACTCGCGTTGGGCGCGGTTTTGGTGATCACTCCGCTTTTGTTTATGATCTCCACTTCGCTGAAATCTCGCAACCAACTGCGGGCGTCGCCACCGCCATTGATCCCCTGGGCCAGCACCACAGCCCAAGTCAACGGCAAAGATGAGCCGCTCTTCGAGGTCGATCTCGATGACCAAACCCGCGAGCTCGCGTTGATTCAAAATAAACCGGGGGGCATGGGCGTTTTTGTCGATCCGGCAAACCCCGCTGCCCAGTACGAACTAAAAATCGAGGAGCAAACCCCGGTGAGGCATGTGGAACTCCACTGGGAAAATTATGCCGAAGCCCTAACCAGCGTGCCTTTCGATCGCTACCTGTTGAACACGCTCATAGTGGTTTTTGCCAGCATGTTAGGGATGCTGATCTCCTGTTCGATTGTGGCGTATGGTTTCTCCCGCTTTCGAGCGCGCTGGCTGAACATACTCTTTGTCCTTTTGTTGTCGACGATCATGCTCCCTTCGCAGGTGACGCTGATCCCAATTTATATCCTATTCCAAAAAATTGGCTGGGTCGATACCCTGCTGCCGCTGATTATCCCGGCTTTTTTTGCCAATGCCTATGATGTTTTTCTGTTGCGCCAATTCTTTATGACCATCCCCCTGGAGTTGGATGATGCTGCCAAAATTGATGGAGCCAACCCCTTCCAAACCCTGTTGTTCATCATGCTGCCGCAAGCGCGCCCCGCTTTGGTTGCGGTCGGGATCTTCCACTTCCTGTGGGCTTGGAACAATTTCTACGAACCGCTGATCTACCTGCACAGCCGCGAAAATTGGACCGTTGCCATCGGCCTGCAAACCTTCGATGCCCTCTATTCTGTGAACACGCACCTGATTATGGCCGCCTCGGTGGTGATGGTTATCCCACCAATTCTGCTCTTCTTTTTTGCCCAAAGAATCTTCACGCAGGGCGTGGTGATCTCTGGTGTGAAAGGATAAATTGTGGATATTGAACTTACCCTCAACGGTATTCAGGCCGAAAGGGTTCAGCCACTGCTGACCTCCTTCGAAGAACGCCATAAAATTCGGGTCAAACTCCGGGTTTTCGATTGGGAAAGTGCCTGGCCAGAACTCATCAAGATGGCCCTCTATAATGAGGGTGCCCACATCTCTGAAATTGGCACCACCTGGACAAGCAATCTGATCCGCATGAACAGCCTGCGGAAGTTCGAACGTGCTGAATATCAGCATCTTGGCGCGCCGGAGGCTTTTGTGCCGGCCTTGTGGGAAAGCTGTGCAATTTCAACGGAGCCGCACAACGTTTTCGCGATTCCCTTGATCTCTGATCCCTATGTTATCGCGTATCGCAAAGACCTGCTCAAAAAAGCACGAGTCAATGAAAAGAAGGCCTTCAGCGATGATCCTGCGATGCGCCGAACGCTTCAGAAATTGGTTGGGATTACCGAATCTCCCTTTGTCATCCCCACGTTGAACACCTTCACCAACCTCCACCTGATTTCTAGTTGGGTTTGGGGTAATGGCGGAAATTTCAACGCTCCAGCGCGCAACCGCGTGGTTTTTGACCAACCCCAAGCCCTACAAGGAATGAGCCAATTTTTTAGTTTAGTAGCCTATATGGCTCCATCGGCGCGCCACCTTTCGGTAGAAGAGGCGCGCGCATATTTTGTGGATGGAAAAGCCGCCGTTACAATCACCGGCTCAGAGCTAATCCAAGATTTGCAAAATGATCCCTCCTTACGCGATTTACTGCCCCTCATCGGTACGGCCCGCTTGCCGGGCATCCCCTTTGTGGGCGGTTCCAACTTGGTGATTTGGAAACATACCCCCTACGCCCTGGAAAAAGCGGCTCTCAAACTGCTCGAGCATCTCACCTCGCCTGAAGTGCAGCAGCAATATTTTCAAGCCACGGGGCTGCCACCGGCTCGCAACGCATCGCTCGATGCCATTGCCGATACCCCTTTCAACCGCACCCTGGTCGAAACCAACTACAACGGGCGCGCCTTTGCCTCGGTGCCACTCTGGGGTCTGATCGAAGACAAACTTAACGCTGCCTTTGAGCGCATCTGGCAAGATATTTTCTCGGTCGAAGAACCGATGATTGACGCCATTTTGGCAAAACACCTTATTCCGATAGCGAATCGCCTCAANNGCCTGGGATGCGGACGGCAAAGGCCCTTCCATCTGGGATCACTTTAGCCACACCCCCGGCAACGTCACCGAAAACCACACCGGCGATGTCGCCTGCGACCACTACCACCGCTACCCCGAAGATATCGCCATCATGCGCCGTTTGGGCTTGCACGCCTATCGCTTTTCAATTTCCTGGCCGCGCATCCTCCCCCAGGGTACGGGGCGCGTCAACCTGGCCGGGTTGGATTTCTACGACCGACTGGTCGATACCCTGCTTGCCGCCAATATCGAGCCATATATCACCCTGCACCACTGGGATTATCCCCAAGCGCTTTACGAAAAAGGCGGCTGGCTCAACCGTGAAAATTTACCCGCTTTTGCGGATTACGCCGTGGTGATGGTCAAACACCTGGGAGATCGCGTCAACAAATGGGTGACGTTCAACGAACCCGGCGTGATCGCCTGGGATGGTTACGTGTCTGGAGAGCACGCCCCTGGGGTTGAAGGTGATCCCGCTATGGCAAGGCAGGTGGCCCACAATTTGATGGTCGCCCACGGGATGGCCGTGCAGGCCATCCGCGGCATCAATCCCAACCTGGAAGTTGGGATTGTCCTCAGTCAATGGGGCGTGGACCCTGCCTCGAATGATCCCGCGGACATCGCCGCCGCAGAATACGCCTGGAACGCGTACGAGACCACTTTCTTGCATCCCATTTTCAAGGGATACTACCACCCCGCACAAATCGATGCTGGAAGTGACTATGGCCTGGAAATCCAACCCGGCGATCTGGCTTTGATCGCCCAAAAACTCGATTACCTCGGCATCAATTCATACTCGCGCAGTCTCATCAGTGCCACCGAAGGCCGGATCGATCCCGTTCCCGGCTCGGAGTATACCGCGATGGACTGGGAAGTTTGCGCCCCAGCTTTCCGCCGCATGCTGGTTAAAATCAGCCGCGATTACGATCTGCCGCCCATCTACATTACCGAAAATGGCGCCGCCTTCGATGATGAAGTCAGCGCCGATGGCAAAGTCCACGATCCTCGCCGCCTCGATTACCTGCGGCAGCATTTCATTCAGGCCCGGCTGGCGATGCAAGCAGGCGTTGATCTGCGCGGCTATTTTGTCTGGTCGCTGCTCGATAACTTCGAGTGGGGCCACGGTTACACCAAACGTTTTGGCATCGTGCATGTTGATTACGATACCCAGCAGCGCATCATCAAAGACAGCGGCGAGTGGTACAGCCAGGTGATTGCACAAAATACAGTAACGAGTTATTAGGTGACAAGTTACTGGGTAACCAGGAAATCCCAACCACCCAGTAACAAATCTCCACGCACCACCCCGCGGGTCAACGGTTGAGGGTCCCCGCGCTAAGACCAAACCCTATAACCTCCCAAAAATCTTATTTCTGAGAGGTAATAAAATGACAGAAACACCTGACCAACACGAACACGATCACCCCCACGATCACGATCATGAACATGAGCATGATCATCCGCACCCTCACGATCACGGCCATGACCATGGTCACGAGCATCATNNATCACGACCATAGCGGGAATCCCATCGCACATTGGTTCAAACACTTGTTTAGCCCACACTCCCACGGGCACCAGGAAGCTGCCCTCGATCCGGCTCTGGCCACGGATCGCGGGATGTGGGCGCTCAAAATCTCGTTTGCGGGTTTGATGGTTACGGCCATCTTCCAGATCTTCATTGTGGCAATCAGCGGCAGCGTGGCGTTGCTGGCTGACACCATCCATAATTTCTCTGATGCGCTCACCGCCATCCCCCTGGGATTGGCCTTCTGGCTCTCGCGCCGCAGCCGCAATCAGCGTTACACCTACGGGTACGGTCGTGCCGAAGATATCGCCGGGGTCATCATCGTGTTGATGATTGCCTACAGTGCCTTCGAAGCCATTCACCAAGCGGTTGACCGCCTCATTCACCCGCAGCCCATCACCAACCTGGGATGGGTCGCCGCGGCGGCTATTATCGGTTTCATTGGAAATGAGATGGTGGCAGTTTTCCGCATCCGCGTGGGCAAAGAGATCGGCTCGGCAGCATTGATCGCCGATGGCTATCATGCTCGCACCGATGGCTTCACTTCCCTGGCAGTTTTGGCGGGGGCGATTGGAGTATGGTTAGGTTTCCCCTTGCTGGACCCCATCATTGGTATCCTGATCGGTATCGCCATTTTGGTGATTGTCCTAAATTCGGCCCGTGATATGTGGTACCGCATTATGGACGCGGTCGATCCATCGATTACGGAGCGCGTGGAAAAAGCTGCCGTCTCGGTTCAGGGTGTGCTGGATTTGCACGATACGGCCATTCGTTGGGTGGGGCACCGCCAGCGTGCCGAACTGCACGTCACCGTAGATTGCCAACAATCTACACTGGAGAGTCATACCATCGCCGAGGAAGTGCGCCATGCCATCTTCCACGAATTCCCGGCGATGGTAGACGTCACGGTGCATGTCGACCCCTGTGAGTGCGACGAAAGCGTTGACTATCACATCACGGCCCATCACGGCTACGCCCCCGCAGATTAATTCGATTAGGAGCATCTACATGGCTGAACAAGAAAGTTACCCCAAAATCTGGAATTTACCCGCGGTTGAATTTATCCCCTTCAACGAACTCGAAGAAGATCATCCGGTGATTATCGTGAGCACTGCCGGGGCTTGGGAAGCCGTGGCCGAAGATTTGCAGCAACTCAATCTCGCCAGCCGCGTAGATGTCAACGATGCCAGCGTGCACCAGTGGCTCAACCTGACCGCCAAAGTTCAATCTTCACTCGCCAAGCTCGAGTCTCCGGTGATCTACGCCGTGGGCGGCGGGCTCGCCGTGGATGCTGCCAAATACATCGCCAAAGGCTTGCACCTGCCGCTCACTTGCCTGCCCACGGC